>NZ_JBRILQ010000025.1:0-64489 GCF_052977045.1 Shewanella sp. 125m-7 | reverse complement strand
ATCCACGTTCAGTGCTCTATATACCCAGCCGCTACCCACTTAAATATAAACAGTAGTGCTTATCCGAATAGCATTAAGATAAAGTATCTGGGCTTTTTTGTCTTTAGCAATCAACAGATCTAGCTATTCAACAGGCTTAACATGACGATCGCCGCTCAATTTAAGTTCCACTACAAAAGCTGGCCTCAAAACCTCGCGATTGGCCGCTAATGCTTTTTCTGTCGTAGTATTTATTGGGGATATGGCTAAGTTCTCCGCCCAAGATTGACCTTGTTGCATGGCAATTGGCGTGGGTAGCGCACGTACTACTGCGGTAGCATTTAATTCTGGCATCATTTGATTAATGACGTATGCGGCGCGACTCTCTAGCTTGCTGTCGCCAATTCGGCCGCGTTGCCCCCAGTCAACACTGATACTACTGGCTGTCGGATTATCTGGTTTATCTGTTACTGCTACATCCCGCTGTATCGCATATCTATGACTCATTAATGCTTCTTCAAATAGCATAGCAGCGTCTTCACGCTTGGTTGAGTAAGCATAATAATCACTGGCTCGATCGGGCGAAAAGAAACTTGTGAGATCCGCAGTTGTGTAAGCTTTTTGGGTACCATTAGCGGTTTGTCCCTTAAAGCTAACCTCTGCCAAGTCAGTCATCTCTTGGCTATTGAGCGGATAAAGCGCTGCGAGTTGATCTGATACTAACTGCTCAGCATCACGTCGCCGCAGGTAATCATCGAGTAAGGTTGGGCCAGAGAGCTCGCCGTGCACACTTCTTGGGAAAAAGTCATTGGCATGCGCTAGCTCATGATAAAGTAATGAAGCAAGATCAGGCATCATCTCTTGCGGGCTTCGAGCTGTACGCACATTCCTTGGTACGACATAAGAGGTGTATTGGTTATTTTTAACGTAGCGCCAAGGCATTAAGAAATCTAAATCATTGCCAAACCCGCTGCGGTAATCAGGCGCTTCATTGATTGTGTCTCGTTCTTCTGCCAGTAACCATAAGTCGTTTGGATCCAGATATATCGCACCAGTTACAACCCAATAAAATGATGGCCTAACATCGTAACTAATGACAACGGCAGTAACCGATTGTAATAGCGTTGCAAAGTCACTATTGGCATCGAGGTTTTCAAGGAAGTATTCAAAGTTTTCGCCCATCCATTGGTGAGAAACCAAGACTCGGTCTAGTATTGCTTGTTTATCTATGCCTTGGGTTTGCCCAATAAGAGGCAGGCGAGTAATGCTACAACTTTGTTGTAACTGATTTGAATAGACGCATGTTTGTAGATCTTCTTTATATGGAGAGTCGGCTTGGTAGGCAAAGGTATTCGCCACTCTCTCATCAAAGTAAGGGGAGGTAATCGTCGCTTGTTTGGTGATCAATAACTGCACATCGTCAGTCACTGTTTGGCTATTTATCACCGCAGTTGCTCTTAATGTACTAATGGTGTCTTCGTTAACACTCGGCGCGGTAAACAGCGCAGTTTCAGCGGTACTGATGTCAACATTGAAATTTGGGCCCGATGCGATACACCAAGCTATTTGAGACGGTGAGTTAGTGTCAGGAGTATCGATGCGAAAACTAACGGCGTTTCCTTCATTGACTTGGTGATCGATCCTAGCCGCCAATTGATTTTCGTTGCCAGAGTTTAAATTTATGTCAATCGTTTCATTATAAGTGTCACCATTTCCGCTGACCGATAATTCAAATTTATAACGACCACTTTGATTTGCTGTAAATGCCAAAATAGGGCTTTTAACACTTTTTAAAATTAAAGTTGGCCCTGATGTTTGCACCCAATTAAAGGTAAAGTCGGCGATGTTTTGCTCATCCAGCTTGACTGCGATGGCAGCGGGTTGCCCAACCATGTAATCCGCTTCAGTATAAAAGGTCACCGCAGATGCGGTTGAAACTTGATTGAGCTCAGTTTGTGTTTCACATCGAGTTAAGCCTTCAGGTACCACTGGAGGAGCGCTGCTATCACTACTTCCACCGCACGCAGAAAGCCCTATCAGGCTGAATAAGGCGTAAGTTAAGGAGCGTTTCATGTATTTATCCTTTATTTTTATTATTTTCTGCTACAAATATTCGAATACATAATCAGTATATCGCACGTCGGTTGTTGCGCAAATAAAGGTTTGTCTAATGATTTTCTTGGTGTTTTGTTTAATGGTATGTTGGTTTTAGTGCGGTATTGGCTTTGCGTAACTGTCTTAGCTTGCTATTAGAAAGTTACTTTTTCAAGACTGGTTGTTTAAGGCTATTTCTAAAGATTACTTTTACTAAGGCTAAGCAGTGCAGATCTCTACTGGATTAATAATATTATTGGATTAACAGATTACGGGAAGAAATCGTGAAGAGGGCACTGACGAATGATGATTCATTCGTCTCACTCATCAGTGCTTAGTGGGCTATTTTTTCTTTTTTAAACCAAGACCGAGCTCGCGGCCACGGATCCTAGCGTAAAAAGGGAATCCTATTAATAAACTGCCAATGAGTAAGGACTCTATCACTGCAAATAAGGTCTGCGTTTCGGTGACGTAAACTAATGTTAGCGCATGCAGCATATACAGGCAGAGAATAAAACTTGCCCAAGCATAAGTGTAAGGTTTTCCAGTCAAAATGCCTTTTAGTGGTAACAGCAAAGGTACAAGCCAAAGTAGGCTAAAAAACATGGAGTATTCGCCAGTTAACCCTTGGCGTATGAACCATGCCCCTAACATCATGACCAATGCCACATAACCTGCGCGGCAAAGCTTAAATAGGGTTGTCGAGTTCATCACTAGCCTCGTTTATATTATAGAAAGCACGTTTTCAGGAGGGCGACCTATTACAGCTTTGTTATTAGCCAGTACGATTGGACGCTCAATAAGCTTAGGGGTGTTGATCATTGCTGTTATTAATTGCTCATCGGTTAAAGAGGGATCACTTAAACCTTGCTCTATATACTCAGCTTCTTTGACTCGCATCATCTCTCTTGGTGCGATATCGAGCTTTGCTAAAATATCGGCGATATCATTTGCCGTTACCGGAGTTTTTAAATACTCAATAATCTCTATTTTACAGTTGTTCTCTTCTAATAACGCCAAGGTTTGGCGGCTTTTTGAACATCTTGGATTGTGATAAATACTCACGTTTGTCATAGTCATTTTATTGTTATTAAAAGTTAAGAGTATGATACGTTAATTTGTGATTGGAGTCACAAATTAACTGTGGTTATTGCAGCTTTTCAAGGGCTCTATCTGCTTGTCTAAATTGTCTAATTCGCGCTTCAATTCGAGCAAGCTGCAATGAGTCTCCTTTAGCCTCACGATAGGCAAAATTAAGCTGATCAATAGCCGTTTTGTAATCAGCGATTAATGCTAAAGATTCAGCCTTAACAAAGTATTCCATCGCCTTATTACCATTTTTCTTGTACGCCTGGTTTAACAGTATGTAAGCAAGTTGGTCTTGTTTATCGAGGAAGATCAAGTCTTCAAGTAAAGGAATTGCCTTCTTTACCTGATTATCTTCAAGATAGATATTAGCTAGATTGGTATTTACCACTGGAGATGTGGGCTTTAACTGTTTTTGCGCTAATAGCAAGGCAATTGCTTCCTTGTTAGCGCCTCTTTGATTGAGCAGATCGGTTTTAGTATCGATGTAGAATAAGTTATTAGGACTCTTAGCCAATAACTCATCGATGATAACTTCAGATTCGCTATACTTTTTCAACCTAAACAAGGCTAGCGCTTTGCCGTATTGTGCGGCGTTTTTGAAAGTATAACGATTATGTTTTAACTGCTGTTCAAAAATAGAAAGGGCTGCTTGCTCACTGTATCCTGAAAATCGCACCTGAATCCGTGCTTTAGCCAACTGGAAGTTTAGGTTGTCGGCAACGTGTCTTAATGGGTAACGTTCGGCGCGAATACGTGCTTCTGAGATCCGCGACTCTGGTAATGGGTGAGTGAGCAGCATTTGGGGCGGCTTGGTGGTGAACCGGTATCGAGTTGCCAATTTCCCAAAAAAATCTGCTGCGCCATTGGGATCAAATCCGGCGTCAACCATGATCTGCATTCCGATTCGGTCGGCTTCCTTTTCGTGTAAACGGGTGTAGTTGATCTTGGATTGTGTGGCGAGTGCTTGTGTTGTTGCTAAGGCTGCCATACCGGCTTGAGGGGACGCTATGGTTAATAAGATGGCACCAAGCATGCCTGCTATTGTTGCCGTGGAACTTTTTTGTTGGGCTTCTAGCGAGCGTGCTAAGTGACGTTGAGTAACGTGGGTAATTTCGTGGCCAATCACCGAGGCTAACTCGCTTTCTGTGTCAGCATTGAGAAATAAACCGGTATGCACGCCTACATGACCACCGAAAAATGCAAACGCGTTGATCTCATCATTTCTAAGTAGGAAGAAATAAAAGGGCGTTTTGACTCCGGTGGCATGTGCTACCAGTTTATTACCTAATTCAGTTAAGTATTGATTTAAAACCGGATCGTTTAGCATAGGTGCAGAGCCGCGGATCACTCTCATGTACGCATCACCAAACTCAGTTTCTTTTTCTAAGCTGAATGTATTAACCGCCGCTGTACCTAAGTCAGGCAAATCGTTATTTGCATAACTAACAGACGTACTGGTGCATAAAATAAACGAGAGGGCACCTGCAATGACGGATTTAGACAATGATAATTTGCTCAAGCGGATCCTTAATTTGGGCTATGCTTCTGTTAATACTTGGTCACAATGCTTGCTTGTGGTTTGTGTTGCCTATTAGGATAATAGCCTTAGATTGTTTATAGCAAGTTCATTATGATTATTATTGATTTAACTCCATACCGTTGTCCGTTACCCTTAGTAAAAGTCAAACTTGCGCTAAAGCCACTGTCATCGGGAGAAAGCATACGTGTTTTATTATCCGACCCCGGTTCTAGGCAAGATGTTCCCCGCTATTTAAAAAAAGCGGGATTTTGTTATACGGTGTTTGAAGATAATGATGCTATTTTGTCGTTAAGCGTGACGAAGTAAAAGAGACTTTATACAATTTTACATAAGTAAAAATCATTATAACGATGGCTGAAAAGGACTAGCGAGGCCATCAAACTAGGGAATTTGAATGTTATCAGTTTTAAGCCGTTGGTATAAAGAACGTTTTAGTGATCCTCAAGCCGTCACCTTAGTCCTCATTTTAGTTGGTCTTGCTCTTGCTATATATTTTGCAGGTGGCCTATTAGCACCACTGCTTATTGCTTTGGTATTGGCTTTTTTGTTGGAATGGCCCGTCGCACAAATGGCGCGGATTGGCATCAATCGCACCACTGCCGCCTCGTTAGTATTGATATTGTTTATCGGGTTGATGTTGCTAATTAGTTTTGGCTTGGTGCCTAGTATCTGGCGTCAGGGAGTGAGTTTAATTGGCGACTTGCCAAGCATGATTGATAAGGGGCTGATCACCGCTCAGTCATATATCAATCAATACCCTCAATTTGTTAACCCAAGTCAGCTAGATACCATGGTTGCCGAACTGAAAAAGATGTTGGATACCCAACATTTACTCGATATCGGTAAGCAAATACTGGGCTATTCAGCGTCTTTGTTAGTGCTGATGGTGTACGCGATTTTAATCCCATTATTAGTGTTCTTTTTCTTAAAGGATAAAGATGAACTTATAAAAGGCAGCAAACGCTTTTTTCCAACAAATCGTGATTTAGCCCGTAAAGTATGGAATGAGATGAATCAACAGATCTTCAACTACATTCGCGGCAAGGTTATCGAGATCTTTATTATTGGAGTCGTCAGTTATATTTTCTTTGCTTTTATGGATCTACGTTACGCGGCATTGCTCGGCGTGCTTACGGGCTTGTCGGTACTGATCCCTTACGTTGGTGCTACTTTGGTGACGCTGCCAATTGCTTTGGTTGCATTTGTGCAATGGGGGGTAAGTCCTGAGTTTGGCTACCTGATGGTGGGTTACGGTATTATTCAAGCCTTAGATGGTAATGTATTGGTCCCTCTGTTGTTTTCTGATGCTGTAGATTTGCACCCTGTATTTATTATTGCAGCCGTGTTGGTATTCGGCGGTTTGTGGGGTGTGTGGGGAGTATTCTTTGCGATACCTTTGGCATCTTTGGTTAAGGCTGTGATTAACGCTTGGCCAGTACCAAAGACCGAAGAAATACCTGAAACTGAAGTGATAAAAGAATCTGTAACGCTCGAATCAAAGTAAGATTATTTGACCTGTTATTTAAATACACATAAAAATTCGCTCAATTTCGAGCGGATTTTTATGTTTTATCTGATGAATACCAATCGTACTAAATAGGTGATCGGTATAAGTCTAAATATGCCTATCATCTAGCTATGCAATACATGTTTTGCACTTGCAGCTAATGCTCGATAAATGACACTAGTTTGTTTTGCTTTAATATTCCAGTGCTGCCAATAAAGCGGCACTTGCATGCGTTTGTCTGGAAATATTTCGACTAATTTGCCACTTTCTAACAGGTCTTTAGCTTGTGGGTGAGCAACTAAACCGTAGCCTAACCCCATCTTTATGGCTTCTAGAAAACTTTCGGAAGAGGGGATTTTGTGTTCTCGCCATCGCTTATCACTAATATCAAAATAAAAGTTTAAGAACTTGTCATGGAGCTTATCTTTAGTTGAAAACACAACCGCTGGAGCTTGAGTGATATCTTCAAGAGTAAACTCTGATGTAAAAAATGTCTCAATAAACTGTGGGGTAGCAACACATAGGTACTCCATGTTACCCAGAAACTCACTACTACAACCAGATAAGGCTATCTGTGTGGTGGTTACGCAACCTACAGCCTCCCCATTTTTAAGCAAGTGATGTGTATAGGCCTCATCGTCAACAATTAACTCTAGTAGCCATTTATGATGTTTAAAGGTGTCGGCGAGAGCGGGTAAAAACCAGGTCGCTAAACTATCAGCGTTTACCGCTATTTTTACAATTGTTGGTAATGATGGATCGTCAACATCCATTTCAGAACGTAGTTCACTTTCTAATAACTGTACTTGAGCATAATGCCGTAGCAAGCGCTTCCCCGTTTCTGTGGCTCTGATGGGGTTTGCCCTTACTAATAAGGATTGGCCCACTTTTTCTTCGAGTAATTTGATCCGCTGCGACACCGCAGATTGGCTGATGTATAGGCGTTTTGCGGCTTTATCGAATCCTCCTTCAGCGACAACAATCGATAGCGCTTTAAGGTGTGCATAATCAAACATACTATTCTCCAACAAGTCATGGTTCTGCAAATTCACAGTATTAGTTTTACTTATATATTATTAAATTTATTAGTTGTACTTATTTTTTTGCGACGATTAAGCTAGCGCCTTAGAAATTAACGTCGTTTTGAGGTCGGCATGCAGACAGCATTTATACAAGGTATGGGAATAGGCGGAAGCCTAATTATGGCAGTTGGAGCACAAAATGCTTTTGTATTAAAACAAGGGCTTAAGCGTTCTCATTCATTACCTATCGCTGCTATTTGTTCTTTTATCGATGCGATAATGATCACCGCTGGTGTGGCTGGTCTCGGTCATCTTATTTTAGCTTTTCCACTTATTAAAGATATTGCTAGTTTTGGCGGTGCTATATTTTTACTCATTTATGGCTATGGCGCACTAAAGTCTTCATTTAGCGAGAACACAATGGTGAGTGAAGAAAACCATGTGGCAGACAGTTTAAAAAAGGCGGTATTGACGACGCTGGCAATCAGTTTACTGAATCCACATCTTTATTTAGATACTGTGGTTTTGTTAGGTAGTATTAGTGTTCAATTTGAGGGGACGGATAAACAATGGTTTGGCGCGGGTGCAGTATTAGCCTCTTTTGTGTGGTTTTTCAGTTTAAGTATAGGCGCTAAATATTTGAGTCCGGTATTTAAAAAACCTAAGGCTTGGTGTTACCTAGACCGCTTTATTTGTTTCACCATGTGGTCTATTGCCGCAGCATTGATCTATCCATATCTGGTTTAGTTATGCAGATCTAAAAAAGGAGCATTAAAGCTCCTTTTTTAGATCATATTTCACGGCGAAGTATTGGAATACTCGCTTTCAAATCGATTCAGCTTTAGCTATTTTTCAAATGAGCTAATACGACTTCGTGATGGTCTTTTGTTTTAAATTTATTGAAAACATGTGCAACTTTACCGTCTTGACCAATTAAGAAACTCAAGCGATGTATACCGTCATAAATTTTGCCCATAAACTTCTTTTCACCCCAAACACCAAAAGCGTCGGCAATGGCGTGATCTTCATCGCTTAGCAGAGAGAAGTTAAGTGACTGTTTATCTGCGAATTTTGCAAGTTTAGCTACGGGGTCTGGGCTTAAGCCAAATACTGTAACCGAGAGGTTATTGAGCTCTTCTTTACTGTCTCGTAGGCCGCAGGCCTGCACGGTACAACCGGGTGTAGACGCCTTAGGATAAAAGTAAACCAGTACGGGGCCTTTTGTTAAAGCTTCAGTAAGGCTTACAGACTCATCTTTTTGATTTTGTAGAGTAAAAAGTGGCGCGTTATCGCCGGCTGTTAAGGTATTCATATTCTTATCCATGTTAATCAGGGTTAGCTTTCGACGCCTTGCATACGCTCAATCGTGCACTCTAGCGTTAGCTCATTAGCTAATTCAAACACGCCCACTTCCAATTTATCGACATCAACCTTTTCAGGTACATTAATGGTTAGGTTAATGTTTTGCGTTGGATTACCAGACGCATCTTCTTCAGCATGGGATTTCACCGCCGCGATATCTAACGATCTTTCTGCCATAAATTGGGTGATCTTTCTCATCGTTCCCCGCTGGTCACGACCACTGAAGTTGATGTCTAAACGGGAGATATAGTTTTGCGGCGTGTGTTTTGACGTACGCTTCATCACCGTTAATAATTCTAGCTCTACGCTTAGACTCGGTAATGAGGTTTCCATCTTGGTGATCGATGACCAAGAGCCCGCTAACATCATAATCAAGGTGAATTCATTACCAAAAAGTGCCATGCGACTATCAACAATATCGCAGTCACACTCACTCGCGAGTCGTGCAAACTTACTTACAATACCTGGACGGTCAGCCCCCATTGCAGTAACGACCAAGTGATTGGACATTTCATACCCCATATTGTTATTTGTTTAGGCTGAAAAATAGCCGATGTGGTGACGTATTTTTCTCGTGGTCAGTAATGCTATCACAACTTAATCAGTTTGCGATCCTTGTCATTGTGATCCTGCCACTTATTTAATATGTTTCAAGTTGATGATGAATATGCTCAAGTCTTGCATAGTAGAGCTTGTTTTTAGTGGATTGCATCAGTACCATAGCCAGTCCTGAACCCTTGGGGAATACACATGATATACGGAAGCATCGTTGCCTTAATCACACCAATGAATAGTGATGGCACAGTAGATTATAAAAGTCTTGAAAGTTTAGTTGAGTACCATATCGCCCAAGGTACAGATGCCATCGTTGCCGTTGGCACAACTGGTGAGTCTGCAACACTACCGGCAAAAGAGCATATTAGCGTAGTCGAACAAACGGTAAAATTTGCAGCGGGCCGTATCCCAATTATTGGTGGTAATGGCGCTAACGCAACGGCAGAAGCGGTTGAGTTAACGAAAGGACTCTCAAATACTGGTGTGGCAGCAATGCTAGGTGTCACACCTTATTACAACAAGCCAACACCGAAGGGGCTTATTGCACACTATACCGCAGTCGCTGCGAGTACCGATGTGCCACAAATCCTATATAACGTACCAGGACGCACCGCTGTCGATATGCTGCCAGAAACAGTAGCTCAACTCGTGGGTGTAAAAAATATTATCGGTGTTAAAGAAGCGACTGGCGATCTGTCTCGCGTAAAAGAATTACGTCGTTTATGCGGTGAAGATTTCTTGCTTTACAGTGGCGATGATGCCACTGCAAGAGAGTTTCTCGCACTCGGTGGTAATGGTGTTATTTCGGTTGCGAATAACATTGTTCCAAAACAGTTTAAAGCCATGTGTGATGCGGCTTTAGCGGGTAATATCTCAGTGGCGCTGAACGCTGAAGAGTCAATTCAATCGTTATTTAGTGCGCTGTTCTGTGAAGCGAATCCTATCCCTGTAAAATGGGCGGCTCACCGTATGGGACTGATCAGTCGAGGTGATATTCGTTTGCCATTAACTGAACTTTCTCCAGAGTTTCATGGTCTGTTGCTAGAAGCGATGAAAAATGCCCGAATAGAGGTTGAATAATAAATGCTAAAGCAAATATCTCCACTGATCTTAGTTGCTGCAGTTACTGCATGTAGTACACCGATTGACAGAAGACAGGCAAATGATACGGATCAGAATTACCAAGATCTGGTTATTGCACCTGAATTAGTTATCCCCGCAGGCTTAAATAAGCCGACTTATAGCAAGGAATATACTATTCCAGCTGTGGGCACCAAGGCCGATAAAGCGCTAGTTGGCACAAACCTTGATATTCGCCCACCGCTACAGGTTTTACCTATGGCAGAAGGAACACGAGTAGAAGAGGGCGACGACAATATTAAAATCGTTATTGAGTCGATTGATAATGATATTGATCTAAAGCAAGAAGTATTTGATGTTTTAAAAGAGTACTTTGCGAGTAAGTCAATTTCAATACGCAGTGAAAACTATGAGCTTGGTACGATTGAAACGGATTGGATCGAAAGCTCTCAAGTTATCGAGTCTAGCTTCTGGGGAAGCGACAAAGTTTATACCCTGAAGCAGCGTTACGTATATAAAGTAGATGTTCGTCCTCACGGTCGTAGCGGCAACTTAACGATTGAGTTGGTTGAGCATGAAGAAAGCTATGACGGCGAGCGTCAGGATATTCTATTAAGTGGCGAAGATAAGCGTCGTTATACTATTGATAGATTAAATGACTCAATCAGTTACATGAGTGTCGAACGTGCTAGAGCATTGAAAGCGAAACGCTTAAAGCAAAGTCTTGGTATTGATGTCAACCTTATCGCGGATGCACAAGAGCAAGCTTATTGGTTAGCTGATGCGAAGTTTAAACGCACTTGGGATCGTCTACGTATCGTACTACCTGAAATGGGTTTTGAAATTGTCGATATGGACAGTAACAAAGGTCTACTTTATATCAATGTGACTGATGATTCAGGTTTCTGGAGCTCGTTATGGAGTGAGAAAGAGCTACCAATTGAAGCCGGTTCTTATCGTATTGAGCTTAAAGATGGCATTGATGACAAGACTGAAATTCACCTCTTGAACGCAAAAAATGAACCTTTGTCTAACGAGGTTGTGACTGTTGTTTATGATGGTTTTTCAGAGTTGATGCGTGAAGATCGCAAAGTACGCTAATCGTAATCACTAATGTAAAGTCAAATAACAAAGGAGCCTAAGGGCTCCTTTGTTGTTTTCAGCGCTAAAATTAAGCTAGCTTAGAGCCAGAATAATAAATATGTAATAGTAATCAGGATAAGAAAGCGAGCGATTGAGAGTGTTTATGGCAAGTAAATTAAATACGGATGGATGCTGCGAATGTCATTAATGCACGACGATAAGGATATAGGAGGTAGAGCGAAGCTGGATGCTAGAGCCGAGGAGCAATTCATAATATTACCGCGCAAGCGCTAAACTCTTGCTGAGCGATCACATCTTTATATTGATGGATATAAGTTAGAACGTTGTGCTGAAAACGACCTTGTGTGACTCAAGTGTTTTATTTGTAAGAAAAAGTAAAACGTATTGAAGCAAAGTTATCTCTAGGTAAACTAACTGCAACTAAAAGTAGTTTGTTAAGGCCGACATGAAAAAAATAATAATAATCCTTACATTGCTAGCCGTTGCAGCATATCTCTATTGGCAGCAACCTCCAGCACAACCGCAAAAGAAATCTCGCCCCACACCCAATGTCGTTATTACTAAAGCCGCGATGCAACCGATACGTGATGAAGTCGAAGCGTTAGGAACTAGCAAGGCCAACGAGTCTATTACAGTGACGCCTAAAGTGACTGACGTCGTTACCCAAGTCAACTTTAATGACGGTGATTTAGTCCAGAAGGGACGCTTGCTTATCCAACTGCAAGACAGTGAACAGCGTGCACGTGTCACGGTTGCCAAGGTTAAAGTTAAAGATCATCAACGAGAGCTTGAGCGCATTCGCAGTCTAGTTACCAGTCAAACAATTGCAGAGCTTGAGCGCGATAGGCTGCAAACCTTGATTGATACCGCAAAAGCGGAGTTAGCACAGGCACAATCTGCCTTAGGAGATCGCAGTATTAAGGCGCCGTTTTCTGGTGCATTAGGGTTACGCCAAGTTAGCGTTGGTGCGCTAGTCAGTCCAGGCAATGCGATTACAACCTTAGATGATATCTCTGTCATCAAGTTGGATTTTTCTGTACCTGAGCGTTTTTTGCAAGCCTTAGCATTAGGAAAGAAGGTTGAAGCTACTGCTGTAGCATTCGACGATGAGGTGTTTAAAGGTAAAGTGGTGTCTATTGATAGTCGCATTAACCCCAAGACTCGCACCGTAATCGTCAGGGCTGAGATCCCTAACCCAACACAAAGATTACTTCCAGGCATGTTGATGAAGGTGATGCTGATCAAAACCAGCCGTGATGCACTGATATTGCCAGAATCTGCCATTATTCCAATTCAAGATAGGCATTATGTCTATGTGGTCAATGACGAAGACGTTATTGAGCAAAAGCAAGTGTCTCTAGGTCTGCGTAAGCGGGGTTGGGTTGAAATTATTGACGGTGTCGTGCTGGATGAGCAAGTCGTGATCCGCGGGCTTTTAAAAGTGCGCCCTGGCGATAAAGTCAAAGTGACCTTTAGCGAGCGCTTTAGTTTTCTTAAGCAGGCGAGTGTGGAGCCAGTGGCATGATCTTAACTGATATTTCGGTTAAGCGACCGGTCTTCGCTTCTGTTATTAGTATTTTATTGATTGTTTTTGGCTTAGTGGCGTTTGAAAAGCTGCCGCTAAGAGAGTATCCAAATATCGACCCGCCAGTGGTCTCAATTCAGACCAATTACCGTGGTGCGAGTGCCGCAGTAGTCGAAAGCCGTATCACTCAATTAGTCGAAGATAGAATTAGCGGCGTTGAAGGTATTAAACACATTAGTTCATCGAGCAGTGATGGCCGCTCAAATGTAACGTTAGAGTTTGATGTTGGCCGTGATATTGAAGCGGCTGCAAATGATGTGCGAGATAGGGTATCAGGGCTACTTAATAACCTCCCCGAAGAAGCTGAACCGCCAGAGGTTCAAAAGGCCAATGGGGGAGATGAAGTCATTATGTGGCTTAATTTGGTCTCAGATCAGATGACCACTTTACAACTAACAGATTACGCCAGACGTTATTTAGTCGACCGTTTTTCTGTGATTGATGGTGTTGCAAATATGCGCCTTGGTGGCGGTAAAGTCTATGCCATGCGGGTGTGGATTGACAGGCAAGCGCTAGCGGCAAGAAATTTAACGGTAGCAGATATTGAGTCAGCACTTCGTTCGGAGAATGTTGAATTACCTGCAGGAAGTGTAGAGTCAAAAGAGCGCCACTTTACGGTGCGATTAGAGCGCAGTTATAAAACATCTGATGATTTTGCCAACTTAGTTCTAGCAGAAGGCGATGACGGTTACCTAATAAAACTCGGTGATGTTGCCAAAGTTGAAATTGGCTCAGAAGAGGAGCGGATTACTTTCAGAGGTAACCGCGAAGCCATGATTGGTCTTGGCGTGTCAAAGCAATCAACTGCCAACACACTCGACGTTGCCCGCGCAGCGAATAAATTAGTCGATCAGATTAATCCAACCTTACCCGCAGGTATGGAAATAAAGCGTTCTTACGATAGCTCAGTATTTATTGAAGCCTCGGTTAAAGAGGTTTACCAGACACTATTTATCGCCATGTTTTTAGTGATAGTGGTGATATACCTGTTCCTTGGTAGTGTGCGCGCCATGCTTATTCCGGCATTAACCGTTCCCGTGTCTTTGATGGCAACTTTTATCGTGCTGTATGCACTTGGCTATACCATTAACCTACTAACCTTGCTGGCGATGATCCTAGCGATTGGTATGGTCGTTGATGATGCGATTGTAGTACTGGAAAACATTCACAGGCGTATAGAAGAAGGTGATACACCGTTAAAAGCAGCTTACCTAGGCGCTCGTGAGGTGGCATTTGCCGTAGTGGCAACGACTTTAGTTTTAGTGGCGGTATTCATGCCGATTACGTTCTTAGAAGGTGATCTGGGTAAGTTATTTAAAGAGTTTGCGGTTGCAATGAGTGCGGCGGTTATTTTTTCAAGTATTGTGGCATTAACCTTAAGCCCTATGATGTGCTCCAAGCTGCTTAAGCCTTCAGGACAAGACTCTTGGTTGGTACGTAAAATAGATGCGGGCATGGATAGCCTTTCTGCTCATTACCGGATGATTTTGCTGAAAGCGATGAAGCATCCATTTTTAGTCTCATCGCTGATCCTCATTGCACTTGTCAGTAGTGCTTTTTTAGCCAAAGAAGTCCCGCAAGAGTTTGCGCCAAGAGAAGATAGAGGATCAATGTTCCTGATTGTTAACGGGCCTCAAGGGGCAAGTTTTGAATATATTGAATCTTATATGGATGAAATAGAGAATCGCTTGATGCCATTAGTTGAGGCTGGCGAAATTAAGCGTTTGCTTATTCGTGCGCCCAGAGGCTTTGGCCGTAGCTCAAATTTCTCTAACGGTATGGCGATTATTGTGCTCGAGGACTGGGCGGTTAGGCGTAGCGCGTTTGAAATCATTGGTGATATTAGAGGGCGTCTATCAGATTTAGCGGGAGTAAGGGCGTTTCCTGTGATGAGGCAAGCCTTTGGCCGTGGAGTCGGTAAACCCGTGCAATTTGTTTTAGGTGGTCCGAGTTATGAAGAGCTCGCTAGATGGCGCGATATTATTATCGAAAAAGCGAAAGAAAATCCAAACCTAGTGGGGTTAGATCACGACTATAACGAGACTAAACCCCAACTTAGAGTGGTGATCGACAAAGACAGAGCATCTGATCTTGGGGTGTCTATATCCCATATCGGGCGTACGTTGGAATCGATGTTAGGCTCCCGTTTAGTAACGACTTTCATGAGAGATGGTGAAGAGTACGATGTGATTATTGAGGGCAATCGCGATAATCAAAATACTGCCAACGACCTTGAGAATATCTATGTTCGCTCTGACAGAAGTAAAGAGCTGATCCCATTGTCTAACTTGGTGCATGTTGAAGAGTTTGCCGATGCCAGTCAGCTTAATCGCTATAATCGTATGCGCGCTATTACGATTGAAGCTAATCTGGCCGATGGGTATAGCTTAGGTGAAGCGCTAGATTACTTAAATGACTTAACCCATGAGTATCTGCCTGCTGAGGCGATAGTCAGTTATAAAGGGCAGTCGCTCGATTACCAGGACTCAGGTAATTCGATGTATTTCGTGTTCGTTTTAGCGTTAGGTATTGTATTTCTCGTGTTAGCCGCTCAATTTGAAAGTTACGTTCATCCATTGGTGATAATGCTGACAGTTCCTTTGGCGACACTTGGTGCGCTTATTGGGCTTTGGGCAACGGGGCAAAGCCTTAATATATACAGTCAGATAGGGATCATCATGCTGGTGGGGCTAGCGGCAAAAAATGGTATTTTGATTGTTGAGTTTGCCAATCAGTTACGAGATAAAGGCGTTGAATTCCAGCAATCGATCATTCAGGCATCGAGTCAGCGATTGAGACCCATTTTAATGACGGGGATCACCACAGCTGCAGGTGCGGTCCCGTTAGTTCTTTCCGAGGGCGCGGGCGCTGAAACACGCTTTGTTATTGGTGTTGTAGTGTTATCGGGCATTACATTGGCAACCTTCTTTACGTTGCTCGTGATCCCAGTGGCTTACTCGTTATTAGCAAAGAATACTGGCTCGCCAGAGAAGATTGCGAAGCTGCTTGAAAAGGAGCTAGCACAGTAGAATTAGCAGGGCGGGGCTAAGTGATTGTTGCGATGAGCTCTCGCTGAGCGATCAGATTTTTATACTGATTGGTATAAGAAGTAGCAGGTGTAGGTAAGACAATAAAAAAGGCGCTATAGCGCCTTTTTTGTTTTCAATATAGCAGAGTAGACTGTCTAGTTACTTCTTTTCAGAGTCAGCTTTTGGATCTTGGTCTTGAGCATCCTTGTCAGCAACTTTTTTTTCTGCGGGCGTTCTATTATGATGATCTTTACCAAATTGTGTCATTTTAAATTTAGCGCTGTATTTCAAGACCGCTAAATTACTGGCGATAACACCAACGATTAATAAAATGAGTAATCCAACTTCAAGATTTGACATAACGGTTATCGCCTTATCAATTAGTCAACAGCCAGTCTTGCTTCACAGATGCGGATATCTTCAGGCGTATCCACTTCTGGTGAATCAAATGCACTGATAGCAACCTTAATTTTGTAGCCATACTCTAGAGCTCGAAGCTGCTCTAATTTTTCCAAATCTTCTAAGCGGCCAAGTGGTAGCTTAGCAAACGTCTGGATAAATTTACGGGTATAAGCGTAAACGCCAAGGTGCTTATATACGGGGAAATCGCTTGTATCACGACCGTAAGGGATACGTGCTCGAGAAAAGTAAAGCGCATTAAAATTGTTATCGAACACCATTTTAACGTGGTTAGGATCGTTTAATTGCTCTTCGTCACTGATAGCATAGCCTAAGGTGGCCATGTCAAATTCACCTGGGTGACGTTCACAAAGGCTAACCAGCTGTTCGATAGAGATAGGATCGATTAACGGTTGATCACCCTGCAAGTTAATCACAAGGTCGTCATCAGCGAGTCCTAGTTGTGTTATAGCATCATCGATACGGTCGGTACCTGATGCGGCATCTGCACCTGTCATAACAACTTTGCCGCCAAAACCTTCAACAGCGGCTTTAATGCGCTCATCGTCGGTTGCAACATAGATGTCTTTAAGCCCTTTTGCTAAAGCAGCGCGCTCGTAAACATGCTGGATCATTGGTTTACCGTTTATCGGTGCCAATGGCTTGCCAGGGAAACGGCTAGAGCCGTAACGAGCAGGGATTAATAAGGTTACATTCATTCAATTTACCTACTTAAAAAAGTATCGTGGGCTCCGTGATTAGAGCCCAGTCTTGCTTACGCTAGATTTTAGATACGACGAAATAGCGCTGTGAGCATTTCGTCGGTGACTTTATCTTCCCAGCCTTCACCGTAAACATTGTCCCAAAGTGGGCCCATGCTCTTGGTGACAGCAACCATCTTAGCGATGGTTTCATCAGGAAGATCTTTACAGATATTCTTAGGCAGAACGATATTGTGCTTATCCATCATCCTACGGAATTCAGCCACACCTTCTGGATAGAAATCTTCGAGTACATCAAATGCTAAACAGTTGCCTATACCGTGATGGTAGCCTAATACATAGCCCAGTCCATAAGAAACTGCATGACATGCACCAACTTGACTATAGGCAATACTCATACCGCCCATATAAGAAGCCATCATTAGTTTGTCATCTTTTTCTGCATGGTCGTCTATAAAGACCTCACGGCAAAGATCCATCGATTTTTCGGCAAATGCTTTCGCAAATTCATTTAAATAAGTGCCCTCTAATGATTCAACACAGTGGATATAGCAATCCATACCGGTATAGAACCATTGGTCTGTAGGCACACCCGCAATCAGCTCAGAATCCATAATGATCTGATCAAATACCGTGTAGTCGGAGTTTAAACCAAGCTTACGCACAGGGCCACAAAGTACTGCTGTACGCGATGCTTCTGCGCCAGTACCTGAAACAGTAGGAATACCAATATGGTGAATTGCTGGATTGTTAATCAAATCCCAGCCTTGGTATTCGGCGCTGCCGCCAGGGTTAGTTAACATCAGTGATACCGCTTTGGCGAGATCCAATGTTGAACCGCCACCTAAGCCAATTACGCTCACAGGTAGTTTACTATTAAAAGCTTGAACTTGCTCGGTAAGTGCATCAACTTGCTTTGTCGTGGGTTCATCATCCACATTGACATAAATGAGTAGATCATGTGCTTTAGCTGGAATACGATCACTTAGTGGTTTTAATTGATGGACGTCATCAACTAAAAACACTACAAAATCATTTTCTACTTGGCGTTCTTCCGCTAACACTTGATCGAGTTGGGCAAATGAACCGCGACCAAAAATCATTTTTGGTACACATTTGAAATTCTTAAAACTCATTACGACATTCTCCGTTGGGGCCATTAGTTTAAAATGTGCTATCGCGCCAATACATATTGGCGCGACGGATACTTGTTGTTCATTAAGCAAAAGCGCGTTTTATATTTTCGATACGCTGCTTAATCTCATCTTCCGTCCATGAAAGTTTGATAAGCATAGAAATAGTGCGGCTCATGATAGCATCAGACTTAGGCACAGACACTTGAGTGTAATCGGGTCTGTCTTCGATAAGTGTTATCGGAAGCGCAGAAGAGGACTTAAGCTCTTGGATATGCTTCCAGTTAGATAGGTAATGCCAGTTATTGACATACCAGTAGAAGCAGCCATCAACGCCATTTTGTGCCAGCTTTTTATTGATCTCGATTGTGCGAGCTTCAGTTGGCATAAAGAAAGTTAAAAAGCCTGCCGAGTCGCCTTCAACATCTGGGATCTCGCGGAAAGTAACTTCAGGGATCTCAGCCATAGCGTCTTTAATTAATTTCTTGTTAGTACGCTGGATATCAATGATTTTATCGAGTTTACGTAACTGAGCTAAGCCCATCGCTGAGTTCATTTCTGAAATTCGGAAATTAAGGCCCATGATAGGGTGACCTTCTGCGCCGCGGTCATTACCTACGTGATCGTGACCATGGTCTGAGAACATATGCGCGTAGTTGTAGATGGTGTCATTATTGGTGATCACAGCTCCACCCTCACCACAGGTAATGGTTTTTACCGAATCGAATGAGTAACAACCAACGTCACCGATAGTACCCAAAGCTTGGCCTTTATAGCTGCCACCAATTGCTTGGCAAGCATCTTCCAGAATGATTAGTTGGTGCTTGGCACAAACTGCTTTAATTTCATCCATCTTTGCCATAGAACCACACATGTGGACTAAGTTAATCGCCTTAGTTTTTGGTGTGATCGCAGCTTCAATGCCTTCAGGGGATAGACAAAGCGTTTCGTCGATTTCTGCAAATACAGGCACTGCTCCTGCCATAAATACCGCTTCCACAGAGGCAACGAAAGTAAAAGGCGGGACAATAACTTCATCACCCGCGCCAATTCCTGCAGCAGCCATTGCAGTTTGTAGCGCTGCTGTGCCACTCGATACAAGATGTGCGTGTTTTACATTCATTTTTTCGCACAATAAGGCTTCCATTTCACGGGTTTTCCAGCGGTCATTGCGCATATGGTCAAAGTTATAACGGAAGGTGAAACCATTTTCCATTACATCCGCGACTTCTTGTTTCTCTTCAGGACCAAATAATTCAAAACCAGGCATGGATATTTCCTTAGCATTCACTGCGCAAAATTGCGCTAAAAATAAATACCGGATTATAACTGGGATAGGGTAGTAACTGCGAGAATTCTTACTATTTTTCTTCTATTTAGCAGCAATTGTGTAACGAATGCCGCAAAAAAGGGCTGTACCAGCTAGATGCTTAGGTCAGCCCTTAAATAATGGTTTAAGTTTAAGCGGTCTTAGCGCTGTAGATGTTCAGTTTCACTAGTTACCGTAACATCTAAATCGGACAGCAATCCGTTTTCAACACTATAAATCCAGCCATGGATAGCGACATCTTGACCGCGAGCCCAGGCATCTTGAACGATTGTCGTGCTAGTGACATTGGCAACTTGTTCAATCACGTTTAGTTCGCATAGACGATCAAACCGTTCTTCCTCATCCATGTTATCAAGGTCGCTCTTATGCAGGCGGTAAATATCACGGATGTGGCCTAACCAGTTATCGATTAGACCTAATCTATCTGTACCCATTGAGGCTTTAATACCACCACAACCATAGTGTCCAACAACCATAATATGTTTGACTTTAAGTACTTCAACAGCATATTGCAGTACAGACAGGCAGTTTAAATCGGTGTGGATAACCATATTGGCGATATTACGATGGACGAATACTTCGCCTGGCATCAAATCAATAATTTGATTTGATGGTACGCGACTATCAGAGCAGCCTATCCATAAATACTCTGGGTTTTGCTGTTTAGCCAGCTGCTCAAAGAATTTTGGATCCTCTTCAAGGATCCGGCCCGCCCAACGACGGTTATTATCAAAAAGCGGTTTTAGTAGTTTCATTCTGCTCTTATGTTCGCTCAGTTAAGAAAAACTTCAATACAGGCTAAGTCTATCATTGAACCCTAGCGCTGCTGGTCTATTCAGTACTATAGATAAGTAAGCTTAACTGTTTGTTAAAAGTGTTGCTGCAGGGTTGTTAGTGTTAATGAGTCATGCTGCAGCACAGGTTGAGAGCGAATTACTTTCACTCGCCTAAATTAATTATTTTGAGCTAAAAACAGCTCAATTTGCTGATTAACAAATTCTGCTTGCTCTAATGTTGAGATATGACCGCAATCTGGAATATGCACATATTTACTGCCATGAATGGCATCGTGCATCAAGTAGCCTTCGAGTACACTGCGAGCCTTATCTTCTACGCCAGTCATAATCAAGCAAGGAAGGGTGAATAACTCGGCATCATCCATAGTGTCTCGACGACCAAAAATCATTCTACCAAGCTGATAAAGGGTGTCGATATTATCGCTATCAAAATGACTGAGCTTTTGTGTTAACTGTGCGACAAGTTCTGCTTTGGGCTGATGAGCAAAAAAGAGTGGGGTGATCGCATCAATGATCTTAGGTGATATTGTTTGTTCAGCTTTAATAACATCGAGCATAGCGTAATATTTATCACGGGTGATTTCTGGCTCATAACCAATGAAGCTACCTAGCATGATGAGGTGTTGAACACGAGTCGGTGCTTTAAGTGCCAATTCAGCGCCCCACATAGCACCAACCGATAAGCCTAGGACAGAAAATGTGTCGATGTCTAACGCGTCCATAAGACTAAGCATTTGCGCGGCCACGGCTCTTAAGTTTCGACAGTTTTCAGGTAGCGCCCCTGAAAAACCATGACCCCAAAGGTCTGGAACAATACAGCGGTAACTTTGACTTAAGTGGGCAATTTGTGGCGCCCACATATCACTGTCCCACAGGTAACTATGACCCATCAATAAAACTGGCCCTTGACCAATATCTAGATAGCTTAGCGTACTACCATCTATGTTTAGTTGGTGTCTGTTGGCGGAAAAGTTTGTGGTTAAGTCGATTGTATTCACAGTGTTATCTCAAATATGTTCGGTGAAATCGGGGTTAAGTGTTTGAGGGCTTCAGAGCCGGTACTGGCGCGACGCGCAAAACATACTCATTAACGAGAGCGTCTAAACGCTCGAGAATGGTATCTTTATATAAAATAGCACTAGAGCTTAAGATCGCTTTGACTGAGTCTATTTCGTAAGTCTTTATATAGTCTTTTGAAATCGGAAAGTAACTCAGGTGCCATGGCTCTGGACTCACACCACTTAGACCTTGTTGGAAAGGCAGATAAAAGCCATATTTTTCTGCGTGGCAGTGTAACCATTGACTCAAAGTGAAACAAGGTCCACCTTGCTGATATTCATCGGAAACTAAGCGTAATTGAGACCTTTCTATCTTGTTGCCATCAAATATATCGATGTCAGTTCCCCAATGGTGTCGCGACATGCCAGGAATTGCGGACCATATTAGTAGGGTATCGATCAATTGATTTGAGGAAAGTTGGTCAATGGAGACCGCCTTAGAATGTTTATCTAATACCGCTCGCTTACCACTGGCTTTGGCATTCCAAATTGATAGTTGTTTGTCAAAGTCTCGGTATCCAGAGCAAAGCTGGATATCGATACCTTCAGTTAACGCTGCTCGCTGCATTTTTAAAAATGCAGCGGCAGTGTTTAGCTCTAAAAGCTGTCCTAAACATTCCACTAAATGCTTGCTTTGGAGGCCGTAGAGAAATGGATGGGCTACTTGCACAGCAAGTTTTCCAAAATGGCTTCATAACAATCAGTGAGTAACTCAAGGTCTGAGACTTTGACGCACTCATTCACTTTATGAATGGTCGCATTAACGGGGCCAAGCTCAATTACCTGAGCCCCCGTCGGTGCGATAAAGCGACCATCAGATGTGCCACCAGATGTTTGCGGATCGGTATCTGTACCGGTAACCTTTTTAATTGCTGCTTTAGTCGCGTCCAATAAAGGGCCTTCACCAGTAAGAAAAGGTAAACCATTAAAGACCCAGTTAATATCGTAATCCAAACCATGGGCATCGAGAATATTGACGACTCTCTCGATTAAGAGCTCTGCGGTCACTTCGGTCGAATATCGGAAATTAAACATTACCTCTAATGCACCGGGTATGACGTTTGATGCACCTGTACCGCCGTTGATATTGGCGATTTGAAAACTGGTAGGTGGGAAAAACTCATTGCCATTATCCCACTTCATTCTAGCCAGCTCATCTAACGCAGGTACTGCTTTATGAATTGGATTATCAGCAAGATGAGGGTAGGCAACATGCCCTTGGATCCCATTGACCGTTAAATTACCCGTTAGGCTACCCCTACGACCATTTTTAACGATATCACCGAGCTTATGAGTCGAGGATGGTTCACCCACTAATGACCAAGTAATTTTTTCATTGCGCGCCTCTAGAGTATCGATGACCCTAGTCGTGCCGTTAATAAATGGGCCTTCTTCATCGCTGGTAATAAGAAAGGCGATTGAACCTTGATGATTGGGGAATTTTTTAACAAAACGCTCGGTTGCAACTAACATCGCAGCTAATGAACCTTTCATGTCTGCTGCGCCACGACCGTGTAAATAGTCATCAATAACAACGGGCTCAAAAGGTGGTGTATGCCAACGATTAAGATCACCTACGGGAACCACATCTGTGTGGCCAGCAAAACAAAATACCGGGGATTGATTTCCTCGGCGCGCCCACATATTGGTGGTGTCATCAAATACCATAGATTCAATGCCAAAGCCTGCCGCTGCGAGTCTGTCAGCCATTAACTGCTGACAGCCTTCATCTAAAGGTGTTACGGATTGACGGGATATGAGGTCTTTGGCGAGGCTTAATACTGCTGAGTCGTCATTGTGGCTCATAAGTTAAACCACGCGCGATAGTCAGCTTCTTTAAATCCGACTTGAACTTGGCCGTTTATGACGAGTACAGGACGTTTGATTAGCGTCGGGTAGAGGGCCATGAGTGCAATCGCTTTCTTTTCGTTAATATCGGCTTTATCGGTATCGGTTAGATTACGAAAACTGGTGCTACGTTTATTAAATAGGGCTTCCCAGCCAATAGCACTGACCCATTCTTCTATCTGTTCACTGCTGAGCCCATCTTCACGAAAGTCGTGAAAGGTCACGTCAAGTTGATTTGCTTCAAGCCATTTACGCGCTTTACGAACGGTATCGCAATTCTTAATGCCGAAAAGTGTCAAAAGGGTACTCCAATCTATTTTTATAAGTCGTCTGCATTGTGGCATTGCTTTTAGCTCTGCTCAAGGGACAATTGTTGCGTTATCCCCCTTGTTGAGTGTTATTCAATGCATTTAAATTTGAGAGGACTTACTTGAGAGGACTTGAAGTTGAATTTTGCACGGCGAAGAAAAAGGCCTAATTAAGATTAGGCCTTCACGGAGGTAACTTGGGTATATATAAGGTTAAGACTTAAAGTCTGACGGAAAAAATCACATCTTTACCGGCTTCTATATGCCCCTGGTTTTTATCGATACTGCGTATGTCTTCCATATTAGCGATAAGAACAGGGGTGAGCAGGCTGTCTGCATGCTCTTTTAAGTAGTCTATATCGAACTCGACTATTGGCTCGCCCATTTTTACTTCTTGGCCTTCTTCGGCTAATCGCTTAAACCCATTACCTCTAAGCTCCACTGTACCTATACCAAAGTGTACAAATATCTCGATCCCTTGAGTCGACTCAATGCTAAATGCATGGTTGGTCTCAAAAATCTTGCCTATAGTGCCATCGATTGGCGCCAAAATTAGGTGCCCCTTAGGTTCTATGGCTAAACCATCGCCAACGATTTTTTCTGAAAATACAGCATCAGGTACCTTTTCAATGGCAACAATTTTGCCACTGACAGGTGCGTACACATTGACTTCGCCAGAGATGTCAGTTTGTCCTGAAATAAGGCGTCTAATACGGCTCAAAAATCCCATTTAATTTGCCCCTTGGAATCGTTTTTTTTATTGAAAAAGGCTAATGCAGCTATCATAATTTCTAAGGTCGAGGGTTAAGGTAACATTTTAACTCTTCGATTCTTTTTATTTTTAGCGCCTGTTCGGCTAGGATCAAGCATGTTTGATAACTTATATCACGTATTGCAGACTTAACCTCTAATAATGAATTTAAATTAACACTGAGTTCGTCAATTCCCATTCCCACCAGCAAAGGCGCTACTTTTGGATCGCTTGCTAACTCTCCACAAAGTGATACGGTGATGTCATTTTTATGAGCAATATCTATGGTGGCTTGGATGAGCTGCAGCACTGCTGGCGAGAGTGACGGGTATTGTTTCGTCAGTAATGGATTGGTGCGATCGGCGGCCATCGTATATTGGGTCAGATCATTGGTGCCTATACTGACAAAATCGAGCAGTGGCAGCATGGACTCAAGATTGAGCACTGCGGCTGGTGTTTCGACTACGATACCATAGCTTAGCTCACCAAAGCCTTTTTCCTCTTCAACGAGGCGTTCTTTACACTCCTCAACGTAGCCGAGTAACTGCTCAAGTTCTTCAATTTGATTAATCATTGGGAACATCAAGCGAACGGAGCCGTGATTTGCCGCCCGCAAAATCGCTGAGAGCTGGGTTTTAAAGAGTTGCGGATGGGCCAAACTGTAGCGAACTCCCCTTAAGCCTAATGCCGGATTATCTTCATTGATCGGTTCTAGACAAGAAAGCTCTTTATCGGCGCCAACATCTAACGTCCTTAGCGTAAAGGTTTTGCCATCCATTAAATGCAGAGCATCACTATAAAATTGATATTGGATTTTTTCATCGGGTAGTTTACTGGTATTCATTAGCATGAATTCAGTTCGAAATAGTCCAATCCCCTCGGCGCCAACATCGGCTAAGTGACTTATTTCGTTAAGGTTACCGACATTGGCTAATAAAGATATATTGTGACCATCTAAAGTTTCAGTCGGTAAATCTTTAAGGGTAAGTAATTGTTGCTTTCGTTCGAACTCCTGTTGTTTTAGTACTGTTAGATATGCGTGTTGCTGTGGGTCCGGCTCTATTATCAGCTCACCTTCAATGGCGTTTAACACAACCTGAGTGCCATTTTTTATCTGCGTGTGGTCATATTGGCAACTGAGTAGCGCTGGAAGCCCGGCGCTACGGGTCAAAATCGCGGTATGGCTGGTAATACCGCCTGTATTGAGCACGATGCCAGTGATATGCTCAAGCGGAAGCATGGCGAATTCGGCCGGGGTTAAATCTTGAGAAAATACTATTGTATCTTGTGTCAGCTGGCTGAGATCTAGATGTTGAGCACCGTTCAAACGGGCAATGAGTCGACGACCCAAACAGGAGACATCTAGTGCCCGATTGGCAAGGTAGGGGTCGTCTAAGAGTGCCAGTTCAGATGCTTGTTGCTCGAAGACCCTTTCAATAGCAGCGGCAGCGCTGATCTGTAACCTAGAAATGGTGTGTTCAATTTGCGCTAACAGGTCTTCATCATCGAGGATCAGTAGGTCCGCTTCAATTAACTCAAAGTGGCTGCTGTCGGGTTGTAACTTTTCTAAGCTTTGATTTAAATACAGCCTTTGCAGAGCGAAGGCGTGTCGTAGCTTTTGCAACTCGATAGCAATTTGGGCTTTGGGGATTAATCGATAATCAATTTTCTCATGGTGTAAATTGAGGTGTAGCGCTTGTCCAAAAGCGATACCTGATGAAACTGCAATTCCCGTAATCGACATGGTGGCACCCTTAACTTGGTGTTAACGTGAATCTTAACTTGAATCTTAACTTAGTGTAATAAGCAGCTCTGACACGTCTTCAACAGCTTGTTGAGCTTGCTCACCTTCGGCGAAGACTTTCACTGATACGCCATAATAAAGCCCTAAGGTTTGTAGTTTGAATAAACTTTTCGCACTCGCTTGCTTACCACCACATTCCACGGTGATATTGCAGTCAAAAGACTTTGCCTTTTTTACAACCAAAGCTGCTGGACGGGTATGGATCCCGTGTTTAGCGGTGATAATAATGCTCTTTTCATACATAAAATGTAGCACTCTATAAGTCGATGCAAAGCTCGGTGTGCTTTATGGTTAACGCTAACTTAAGGGGAATATAACTAATAATCAATTATTTGGTAATTTTTCTTTTTTAGTGCTTTGGTTGCAGCCGAGAGGGTCTCTTTTTTGACTAAAATATAATCGGTATCAAAGGTCGATATTGCGAAGATACTAATTTTTTCGTTTGCGAGAGTGGTAGACACATTGGCTAAAATGCCAGTCATGGAAAAGCCCAATGGCCCGATAACTTCGAGGCAGCGCCAATCCTCTTCTTGCTCTATGCTGTCGAGAATTAACCTTGCAGGGACGACGACAGAGATCTCATCCTTGGTTCTACCGATGAAATACATATCTTGCTGAAAAATATCGGCCGAAATAGGACTGTCGGCTGAAAAACTATGGATAGTGTAGAGCTCTGGGTGGACAGCTAACGTCATGCGAGCCATAAATTGAATTCACCTATAAAGAAATCCCTTCAGTGAATTTAGCTTATCATAATTTCGAATGAGCGAGAGGGGCAATTGTTGCCCCTCGTGAGTATAGGTTTTGTGCAACCTTACGTTAATTGACTTTGAATTGCCCTAGAGTGCGAGCGCAATCTTGACTGATATGTTGTAGTGACACCGCGGCATTATGATTACTTTCATTCGCTTTAACTGACACTTCCGTTAATTCGGTGATAGCGCAGATATTACGATTAATCTCTTCGGTGACTATTGACTGCTCTTCTGTCGCGCTGGCAAGTTGAGTATTCATATCACTAATATGTGCAATTAGATTTAAGATGTCAGTTAATGAATCACTTACGTCGTTGACTTGGTTTTGCACCTGTTGGGATTGATTTTGATTTTGCTCGTTACTGGCAACGACCAAACTCACTCCTGATTGGATCTCTTTAATGATATTTTGGATCTCATTAGTTGAATCTTGTGTACGGTTCGCTAAGGCACGCACCTCATCGGCTACGACCGCAAACCCGCGTCCATGACTACCTGCTCGAGCGGCTTCAATTGCCGCATTCAATGCAAGCAGGTTAGTTTGCTCGGCGATACCTCGAATAACATCCAAGATCCCACCAATTTGAGCCGAGGAGTTACCTAATGCATGAGTGATCTGTTGAGCACTCTTTAGCTCATTGGCGAGATGCTTTGAATTGTCTAATGTGGCATCCATCATCGACATGCTTTGTTGGGCTTGATGTTTGACGCTATTAGCTGCTTCCGCAGCTTGATTAGTATTACTGGCCATCTCATGGGTGGTCGATAACATTTGGTTTATTGCCGTTGCGACACTCGAGGTTTCTTTGTGAAGGTGGTCGACACTGACATTTGATTCTTCAGCAGCGTTGAGTAAACGCTGAGCATCGAGATCTAAGTTTTTACCTATAGGTTGAAGTTGAGCAACCATATCTCTAATTTTTATTACAAACAGATTGAAAGCTTGCGCAAGTTCTGCAACTTCATCTTTGCCTTTCGTGGGCAGTTTTTGGGTTAAATCTCCTTCTCCCTGGGCAATGTCTCTCATTGCCACGATGGCTTCTTTTAACGGTGCAGTAATAGAAATATTGAGCACTAAAAAGAACAGGAAAATAGGCACAGATATCATCATCATGATGATGAGGTAATCAATGGCCATAGAATACATCAGCTCATTGACATCACTTGTGTAGCTGCCGGTAATAATTGTCCATCCCCAGGGTTGGTATAGTTTAGCCTCTACGAGCTTAGATTCTAAATTACCCGTGGTAGGGTTAGGGAAATCAATTTGCCCTTTGGCTACGGACTGGGTTTTGGCCAACGTTAATAATGTATCGAGACTGACCGCGCCTTGAGTTCTATACACTGCTTTGACGTTTTTAGAGATTGCACTCGAATCTGCGCCGTGAGCGATAATGGTTTGCTTGCTATCTAAAATGATAAAATAACCATCATTGCCAAAACTTATCTGATTGATAAGGTCGGCTGTTGCGGTTTGAGTGCTAGCCAAGTTACTTTTGTTGCCAGCAACTTGTCTATTATTCGCCTCTATCAAACTCATTGCCGTGTTGATCTGAGCATCGTTTTGCAACCACTTTTGTGCAACTAAGTTGTTATATTGCTCATTAATTGAAAAACTGGCGAAACAAACTGTGCCTATTGCGGCCAGCATGAGCATTAATATCAAGCGTTGTAAAATCGTAAATTGTCTTAGTAGGGCGATCATATCGTTATTGTCTGCTACGGATACGTGAGTTTAACTTACCTTTTATAGCGTAATGAATAAACAGTAACCGTATGTTTATTTTAAAAATGTTAACTCTATCGATTACAAGTTTTAACACTCGTTGTGACTCCCTATTGATACCAAGCTTGGTCAGTAAACTAGGAGTTCGACGGCCTATACTAAGGGTGACAATGTTAAGTCATGAGTTTATTGGTGATAAAACCATTTTGATTACGGGTTTTACTTTGTTTTGTTAAATTAGTGGGGCAATATAATGGCGATTATTTTTAAAAGGTTATTTTTATGCAATCGACAGTTACCGTTAGTAGTGACGATATTTTATTAAAGCTATGTCATTCTGTATCCCACGTGTTATCAAGCACAACCCATAGCCAAATTACTCATGCTGGTATGGTTCAAACTATTACGCGAACCTGCCTAAAGCCTGATTTAGGATGTTTTTCTATTTTTGATGGAGGCTTCTCTGGATTGGTGGTGATTAATTTTTCGGCTCCCGCCGCATTA
This sequence comes from Shewanella sp. 125m-7, assembly GCF_052977045.1. Taxonomy (NCBI): domain Bacteria; kingdom Pseudomonadati; phylum Pseudomonadota; class Gammaproteobacteria; order Alteromonadales; family Shewanellaceae; genus Shewanella; species Shewanella sp. 125m-7. The sequence goes on along the minus strand of NZ_JBRILQ010000025.1, from coordinate 35,408 downwards.
GAGATCTATCGTGAATACATGCTCAACATGGGAATGCCAGAGTCTGAACTGGCATTTTCACACACCTCTGATGAAGTCGGCAATGTGATGGGCGAATTGATGAATCAGATTTTGGGTGATTTTATTAATAAAATCAGTAAAGAGTTACAAACGAGCATTAGCCAAAGCCAACCGAAGATGCTGACCATCAATAAAGAGCTAACCATTTCTATTGATACTAACTTAGATGAAGCGGTTGCAAGAAGAGTGTCCTTTAAAACTCAAAGCAATCATGTGTTCTATCTTGAGTTTGCAATGGACAAGACAGAGTTTATAAAGCTAAGTGAATTTGAAACTGACGAAGAGTTTGACTTAGATGAATTACTTGCAGAGCACGGGCAATTACTTGCAAATCCAGCCTCTGTGAACAAGACGAATAAGCCTGCGGCGACAAAAACGGATGCGGATGATCTACTCGACGAGCTAGGGATATAAATTTATCAATTGTGTATAGAATTTTATATTGAGCACTGTTTAGCTGTTATTACGCCAATGGTCATAACGGCTAAACAGTGCTGCAAGCATTAGCGTTGACGTGCCAAATATTGACCTACATTACTTTTGCTTTGTTTAGCAATAGCTTGCAATAATGAAAATGCTGGCCGCTGTATTTGATAGTCAGTGTTTAAATCATCAAGCATAGCGAGCCAAAGGTCGGCGGTCATCTCACTATCTGCTAACGCCCGGTGAAATACGCCATCATGCTGGATATTTTTATATTGTATTAAACTGCCGAGTTTATGGTTCGGTGCATCTTGATACAATCTTCGTGCAATTAACATCGAGCAGGCAAATTGGCCTGAATAGTGGCAGTTTACTCGGCTCAGTTCAGCATCCAAAAAGCGTTGATCGAATGATGCATTATGGGCAACCAGATTATAGTCACCGATAAAGTCCGCAAATTGTGCCATCACGACTTCGCAAGACTGGGCGTCAATCAACATTTCGTTGCTGATCCCCGTATAGTTCTCAATAAATCCACTGACCCTAAAACCCGGATTCATCAATTGTTGGAATGTGTCTATAACCTTGCCGTCTTTAAGCATGACTGCACCGATTTCAATTGCTCGGTCACCTTGGGTTGGAGAGAGGCCCGTTGTTTCAAAATCGAGCACTATGACGGTGTCGGCGTGTTGAATTAGGCGTGAATGAGTTGTATTGGCCAAAGTGGATCATCATCAATAAAGTTTGTTTGATATTGTATTGATCCTTAAAGTGCAGTCAATCAAGTTATGACACAGGATGACGCTTTAGGCTATTTTGACTGATACCTGCACAAATTAAGCATGTTTTCATGATCCGACCGAGATTTTTTATTGCATTTTTTTGGTACCATGCGCGCAAATTTTAGTGAGTATGTCACATGCAATTAGATATAAATGGTTTAACACCTGAACAGTTTCTTAAAGAATATTGGCAAAAGAAACCGTTAGTGATCCGTCAAGGTTTTAAAAACTTTCAAGATTTGTTGTCTCCTGATGAGATGGCGGGTTTGGCATGCGAAGAAATGGTGGAGTCTCGTAGAGTCTATCGCGAAGATGGCAACTGGCAGGCTGAGTTTGGACCTTTTGAATCTTATGACCACTTGGGTGAAAATGACTGGACCTTGATTGTCCAGGCGCTAAACAACTGGGTACCAGAGGCTGAAGAGTTACTTAAGTGCTTTGATTTCATTCCGCGCTGGCGCTTAGATGATGTGATGGTTAGTTATGCGACACCTGGCGGTGGCGTTGGTCCACACATAGATCTATATGATGTATTTATCTGCCAAGGTTCGGGTCGTCGCAGATGGCGAGTGGGGGATTTAGGCCCTCATAAAGAGTTCGCAGCGCACCCAGCCTTACTGCATACCGAAGCGTTTGAGCCTATCATTGATGTGGAATTACTTCCCGGCGATATTTTATATCTGCCACCAGGTTTCCCTCACGATGGGGTAACGTTAGAGCCATCAATGAGTTTTTCAGTGGGTTATCGTACCGCTACTGCAAAGGATATGGTTAGCGCGTTAGCAGATCACCTGATCGATAAAGAGATGGGTGCTCAGCAAATAAGCGACCCAGAACGCAGCTTAAGTCAGCACTCAGGCTTGATTGATGAGCAAGACTTAGCACGGATTAAGCAGCAGCTTATTGAGACATTAGACGACACGTTAATTAGTGAGTTTAGTGGCCGTTATTTGACTCAATCAAAGTGTGAGCTGGATTTACCTGAAGAGATACTTGGCTTTGATGTTGAAGATGTTAAAGCCATCTTACAAGAGCAACCTCTTATTCGTTTAGGTGGACTTCGCTGCCTGTACTTTGCTGCAACACTGGCCGATGGCATGATGTATATCAACGGTGAGCAAGTACAATTTGTTGAAGGACAATCTGCTCTAATTGAGACCTTGTGTAACAAGCAGATGCTAACATCTGCGGATATCGCAGATTGGCTCAATGATAAAGACGTCATGCAGCAATTAACGCAATGGGTTAATGCGGGTTATTGGTACTTTGATGACGTTGAGTAAATAGCGGCTGTTTGTGCGGATTTTATGGCATAACCGGTTAATATAGCTTGATAAACATAGCTCAGTAGCAAATCTGCAATTGAGCTATGTTTTTACCCAAGTTTTTACCAAACTCACCCTGCAAACACTTTTCCGTACAATAATTTTATTTTTAAACTTACCGCCAAACTAACGCCGCTAGAATCGGTATTGCCATAGCGCTCCTAAGGTATCAAAATCATTACCAACTTCAGTGATTACCCCTGTATTAGCATATAATTTAATGCTGTGTTGAGCGTTAATAGGGAAGGCGTAGGTCACACCAAAGCGGGAATTACGTTGCTCATCCAATGAACTGATTTTATCGCGACTGGTTTCGCCACCAAAAAATAGGTTACCGTTAATTGAAATCCAATGGCCGCGGTTTAAACTATAAATAAGATGTCCTTGCAGAGTATATTGAGGCTCTTGCTCTAAGCTGGCATTACCAATGTATTGATTGTTATCTCCGTATAGCCGAACCGAGGCTATCAAATCGTAATACCAGTTACCGAGTTTGTGAGACATGCCAACGCCCGGCCTAAATACCCAGCGATTGCTACCCGCATTTAATAATCTAGTTGGATCATAGCTTCCAAAGGGGAAGCTAATTTGAACACTTGTGCCAATCACTACGCCTTGTTGCCAATTGGCGAAATCCTTAGCTTGTAATGCTGGCGCGCCGTAAAAATTCCAGGTGAGCCGCATAGTTGGATCGCCATATCCACAGCGGTCCGCTTTAACTTGTTCATTATTATGTATTGCGCTGCCCTTATAACAGACTCGTGTTGCAGCCATATCGAGTTTTGATGAGCTTCCAGCTAAAGCAAAAGTATGGGCATATCCAACCACTGCGGCATTGATTGTTACGTTTGCATCTGTAATCGGGGCCGACGGAGCAGGAGAAAGATCTCCTTGAGAACGCACAACACCCGCTGCGATAAAGTTCATACCGATAGGTATATTGGTGTAGCTGCGAGGTTCTAGATCTTGGGCTGCAGCATAGCCGCTAAATAGCGAAGTCATTAATGCCGCGCCTTGAAAGCAAACAAGCCAATGACTGTAGCATTGGCAGTTTGGCTGTGAATTCTCTTTGTCGTCGAGCTGATTATTAACCAATCTTACTCCTTTAAAAACGACTGAGCGAGGTGAGATGTTTAAGTTGATTTCAGTTTAATACTTTGACCACTATTTCTACAGGTCTATCACTAAGTTAACGAGTTCACAGGGATTATCAAGTGACAATTACGCTCCCAAATGAATATAACCTCAGTTTTTTTTATATGAGTTTGTTAATCTATGTGTAGTCGCTACTTTTTACTCAGGATAACAAAACGTGTTATCAATTAACAAGTTAAATACACTAATATTGGCAGCACTAGAAAATGCATACGCAAGTGCTAGTGCAGCAGCAAGTCGCGCTCATGAAACCGCAACGGGTAGTGAAAGTATTGCCGAAAATAAGTATGACACATTTGGGTTAGAGGCCTCATACCTTGCTCATGGGCAATCAATGCGGGCGGCACAGTGCAGGGCGGATATAGAAGCATTTAGACAACTCTTCGCCACTGCAGACCTTGTCGGAAACGCGGCTGATATTGCACTATTAAATAATGATATCGCCAATACAGATCCTACAGTGGCAGAGAGTACGAGTACCGAATTTATCAGTCAACAAAGCTGCAACAAACAGCGGCAAGTACGTCTAGGGCGGGTTGTTGTCTTAGTTGATGAGGATGATAAACGTCAATATTTGTTTGTAGGTCCTAGTGCTGGTGGGCTAAAGATCCACCTTGACGGTATATTTGTGCTGATAGTCACGCCTGCGTCACCTTTGGGCGCCGCTGTAATGAATAAATGTAAGGGTGAAGAGTTCTGCTTGAACATTGGTGGCGTTAAACGCTATTTTGACGTTGTATGGGTAAGCTAGGTATTGAGCAGAGGCTGGTCATGAGTGTTATGTGAGCAATTTAAGTAAATATTTGACCTGTTCAAGTGCTTCTGATCTTATACTCCTTTTTAAGGTGTCAGATTATGTATATCGAATCATTTAAATAACATTTTAGCGCGATTGAAGACCATCGCCAAAGTGCAAAAATCACCTATCCACTGTTCTATATACTGTTCGGTTCTCTGTGTGTGGCGATTGAAAGTTCAAATGGTTGGTTCGATACTCAATAATACATTCTAGGTCACCATCACTGGTTAAAAACGCAGAAAACGTTTACTGATGGCTTCCCTGCTGACGATACAATTGCTAGAACAATTTCAGTCATTAATCCTGAAAGTTTTAACGTGTGTTTTTTTGATTGGGTACAATCTGTTCACCAGCTGACTAATGGAGACGTTATTGCGATTGATGGAAAAACACTACGCGGTTTATCTAATCAGGATGACCGAAACAGCACTACTCATATAATAAGTGCTTATGCTTCAGCAAGGCGTCGTTGATCAAATAGCAGTTCTAGATGCAGCTACCCCAAGTGTTTTATCGAATTAGGCAACTTGTTTCCTAATTGGCATCCCTAGTTCTATTACTTTGTTTATTGCTTTTACTCCAGCCAAAGCTTCGTGAGCGTCCGGTGAACAACGCCTTGCTTAGATCAACGAGTCAGGACAAGAGGCTATTAAGGTCACAGTTTGAGGCTGTAATAGATGGCTTTGCCCAAAGCACTTTTCTCTGACACTTGCGGCGCAGATTTATCCAACCATTGTTTAAATAGCGCGAGCTGAGCACTTGAGTGAGTACGCCTAAAGTACAGCCGCTCTTCAAGCGACAGCTCCTTGATTTGACTCTCTATACGATACAGCTTAGCTATCATGTTGAGCGCCATATCCGCTTTACTCATTTTACCTGTCTTATTTTTACCTTGTGCTACTGTCGCTTCTTTGAATTACGCCGCGCATGTGAGCAATACACCCACATATAGGATTTTACTCGCTCGTCGTTAATCACTTTGAGTGTGGTTTCATCAGCATGGATTATCTGTTGTATTAATAGATGTTGGTGCAGTAAATCATATAAGGGTTTAAACAAGGCCGCTGACTTCATCATCCAGTCAGACATCGTTTGTCGACTTAATTCAATACCATGTTGCTTAAACAGGGTTTCTTGCCTGTAGAGCGGCAATGCATACTGATATTTACTGGTAATGAGTTGGCTTAGTAAACTCGGTGTCGCAAATCCTTTAGGGATTGGGCTAACAGGGACCAGCGCTTGTTTGATATTCGCTTGCGTCCCTTTCGTTTCGCAATGCTTGCAGCTGTATTTCAACCTAATGTGCTCAATGACACTAATTTGCGCGGGAATAAATTTGAGCTTTTCACTGCTATCTTGTCCCATCACGGTCAGCTGATGACCACAAGCACACTGTTTATCGGCTTCGCTAATGTCATGAGTGATGACTTCGCGAGGCAGGTCTTTAGACAATGGCTGGCGCTTGGCGCGTTTTTTAGGGGGAGCAACATCACCTGTCGTTAACTCAACCGGTGCATCGGCAGTCACTTCTGCTTCGTTAAACAGCTCACCTTGATAATCATGGCTCTCACTGCTCGCCCCGAAGCGTTTCTGTTGTACCAAAGCGCAAAGCCGGTGCTATCCCAGTACAGGATTTTTAATTTATCACGCCCTTTATTACAAAAAACAAACACGCTGCCGTCAATAGCCTGTAGCGACAGTTGTTGTTCAACGATAATGGCTAAGCTCTTCACGACTAAGATTTTATTAACTGATGGGCCTAGGTTTGTAGCCCATCTTATTTGAGATATCAATACTAGAAACTTAGTTCAACACCCCTAATGAGTGAGCAAAACTCACCAGTTGAGCCCTGTTCTTGGCATTAAACAGCTCTTTGAGTCTATTTTGGTGATAGTGTACGCCGCTTTCTGTCATCACCAACTGTTCACCTATCTCTTCGCAGGAATACCCTTGGGCAGTCAGTTCTAAAACCTGTATTGCCTTGGCTGAAAGGCAGTTAAAGTTACTGATTGGATTAAGCTGCGCTATAAATTGTTCGTTGAATAGGCTGGAGTAAAGTTCAAGCTGTTGGTGTATTGTTGCTTGGTGTGTCTTTAAGCTTTGATTAAGAGCTTCTCGTTCCAAAGGAGAAAAGAATACAAATACCGCAAACCAGTCAGGGTTGTATTTTACAGGTAGGAACCATACCCCTCGACTAACAATACCATGCTCATTCATTAGGCGTTTAAATTGCTCACCTTTAGTTCCTGTATAATCAGGCTCTCGCCAGACATTTGCACCAAGTACATTGGTTTGTTTATATCCATTATCACTGTTAGCAAAAGATTCTAAATAAGAGTGACGGAACCGTCTTATTTTATCGGTAGAGAAGATTGAATATCGAGCATTTAGCATCTCTTGAGGAAGGCGGCGTGTTAATTTTTTGAAGCCTATTATTTCTGAAACTATTTTTTTGGTAGTAATGCCATAATGAAAATCACTAACTCCATAGGTTTCGAAAAATACTTTTATTGAATTGAGTTGATCATTGGATATGTTGCAGGATTTTGTTTTAATGTGATTCATAACAAACTTCAATAGTATTTTGTGTTATCTATCAGGTAGATGCGGCGTTGTTTGAGGTGAGTATATGTTATTAAGGGCTGGCGTTCTATTAATTACCAGCCCTTCTTCTCTAACTGTTAACTACCTCTTAAATAGTGTTAGGATGACAAGTCATACATGAGTAAGGATCTGGGAACACTCGACTCATATCCCAGTCAGAGTTCTTTGAGCTCATCAAGTCTGAATATTCTTCAAAGTTCCCGTTCTTATCTCTTGGAAGCGAGTTAAGCTCCTTCGGTGTGTTGGTATTGTATATGGCGACATTACTTCTTATCTCGCCGTTAATCGATTGATAGCGTTTTTGGGTGGATGCGTCACCATGATGCTTTGGTCGATTCTCTTTACTATCGTGACACCAGAAACAGCGTGCAGTCTCTCCATGCCCTTCAGGAGCGCCGTTACTGCCATGACAGGTTGAACAGTAGTAAGGTTGCGTCTCATCGAAGCCATCGCTACTGTTTATCGGCCAGCTAGAGCCACCGTGTCCAAGCGGATCCTTCATTTCGTTATGACACTCGGTGCAATCAGCTATTCCCCAGCCAAAATGGGTCGATTTTAATATTTGTTCCTCTGAGCTATCTGGTAGCTCAAAAACTTGAAGCGTCATAATATCGGTGCCGTCCTCAGCCTGACTAAAGTCGCGCTCTATGATCTTTTTACCAGAAAACTCAGGCATTCCCCAGACATCATAATGAGATTTAATACTGATAACGGCAGTTTCGATTGGTTGATTCATTACCCAGACATCTGACATAACGTGAATGCCAGTTATTCCGCCAAAGTTGGTTCTCCAGTCGATACGACAATGTTCAGGATCGACTATTAAGTCTTGACCACCACTTTGTGGAGAAGAGAAGTCACACACAGAATGACGAGCGAAGTCCTTGATGGTTGTCTTCTCACCGTAGGCGGTTGTCCAGCCACGACCTACATCAGAAGTAATACCTTTTGCACGCCAGAGTCCGAAATGACCCACCTTAGCTCCAGTAGAAAGGTTTGGCCAATAGTTGAACATTATGTCGGTGCCTTGATCGGCTGCTGATAGGAAGATATCCATCATAGTGATCACGCCAGGCTGGAAAATATCAGGACGCATGTTGTGGGCGGTGACTTCTAGATCTTTGATGACAGTTACATTGTCAGGTGTCGGCGAGATAGTCAGTTCAGGAAGAATAACCTTACCACCCGCCTTTGCTAAGCGAGCCATTTCTTTATCTTGTACCCAACGACGGCGCTCAGTCATTTCCGGTGAAAGAGGCTGGAAACGAATTGTCATATCTTGATCGGCCCAATACTGATCCATGCGGTTATAGGTTATTTCACCCTGAGGTCCTATTCCACTGATTGTGCTGTTAATCTTTTTAAAGTCTCCCCCAGAGTTGTTAAAGCGGAAGTGCCAGTTTTTACCTTTATAATTATCATAGACATCATTATCTTGCTCATCGAAAATACCATCACCATTTTGGTCCCAAGAAAGTATAAATTCATAGGTATCTCGGCCGCTATCTTCAGGGCGTGTTATTGAGTCAAACCTTAGATCATCACGGGTTAAGACCAGATATCGTAATGCATCGAATACAGAATAATGATCCTCAACAAAAATGTCAGAGCGGGCACTACCCGCACCTAAGCCATCTGGATTAGTCATTAACAGTTCATGCATCTTGGCCGCATCAATTTTGATCGTGTCTTCATCTTGGTTAAACACGCCAACTGCATGTGCATCACGTTCGTCTATCCAGCCATCTTTATTAAAATCTACATCCGGTCCGCCGATGATAGGCTTATCTTTATTGACTAAATCACTATTGTCATGAATCCATTTAGTAACAGGATCGTCATAACGTCCTAACTTAACGTAGAAATCTCGGAATTTGGCTTCAGGTTTAATATTTTGAGTCAAATATTTTGACTTTTCTGGCTCAGGAACCTCTGGTGTTACCGGAGTTTGTGGCGAGTCATCGCTGCCACAGCCTGCTAACATACTTAGAATAAGTGCGCTCAGTAGCTGTTTTTTCATCATCATTTCTCTCGATACGAATCGTAAATTTTTTTTAAATTATACAAATCACTCTGAATTTGCTGATACGAGGTTAGCCGAAACGATAAAGCAAAACGCTACGACTAGTCGTAGTGTTTTGCTGGAGCAGGGAGAGTTGTGACCGATATGGAATTAATACTTATAGGGATAAGCTTTTAGAGTGGAGCAAACTATTTAGGCGATTTGAATTTTTTTGTCATTGGCCTGGTTATTTGAGCACACCAAGAGTGTGGGCAAAACTGACTAACTGAACGCGATTTTTAGCGTTAAACAGCTCTTTAAGTCTATTTTGATGATAGTTGACGCCACTTTCAGAGATAACGAGTTGTTCACCAATTTCATCACTAGAATACCCTTGGGCGGTTAACAGCAGCACCTGTAAGCTTTTATCTGAGAGACAATTATAGTTAGTGATTGGATTTATTTGAGTAATACATTGATCGTTAAACAAAGTCGAATACAGCAATAGTTGATGATCTATCTCATCTTGGTTGGCTGTTATTTTTTGCTTAAGCACGTCTTGTTCTAGATCTGAATGGAACACAAATACAGAGTCCCAATTAGGATTGTATTTGGTCGGAAGGCGCCAGGTGCCCCAGCTTTTAATATTGAGTTCATCTCTTAAACGTTGCAATTGCAAGCCTTTCGGTGAGCGAAGGTCTGCATTTTTTAAAAAATTTAGCCCCATAAATTGCGGCTCTGAGAATCCGAGATCATAACTGGCAAAATGCGTCAGATATTGGTGTCGGTACTCCATGATCTCAATACTCGAAAACCCCATAAAACGTGCATTAAGCATTTCGTCCGCTCTGCGCCGACGCAATCGCTTAAATGGAGAAGAGTTGGTTTGCTTCGCCTTAATTGTGATGCCATAAAAGAACTCGGTGATCCCATAGGATCTTAGATAGTCAGAAACTAAATTCATATGTTTTGGGTTAAGATTGCAGGGTCTAGTTGTACTGTTTTTCATGGGCAGATTGGTTAATGAATAGTTAAGAGTACTTGGTTGTTACTCATTGAATCGACAGAGGAAGTTAGTTAATGCAGCATACATTCATACTCTATTTACATCAATTGCTTGAAGGGGCTATAAGGTCCTAACGAGAATGTGAATGCTAAATATGTGATATAGACATAATTTAAGGTTAATAATGTAACAAAGACATATAATTACCCGCTACATTCGACTAGGGTTTACAGCTTTACCCTCGTATTAGAATATTATCTTCGCTTTAAAAATATGAGCCTGCCAAACATTTCAATTCAGAGCATCTTGCTTTGAAATGTCTGACAGGTTCAATGTAATAATTAGCTATTTAGCTGAGGTTTTATGGCAAGTCATACAAGAGTATGGATCTGGAAATGCCTTACTCATATTCCAGTCAGAGTTAATCGAACTCCATACCTTATCTAACTCTTTAAAGTTACCCATATTATCTCTTGGTAAGGCATTTATTTCAGATGGTGCGTTGTAAATATGGCTATTACCCTTGACATCATCACCTTGAAAGAGACGTTGAGTAGAGGCATCACCGTGGTGTGCCGGGCGGCTAGTATCGGAATCATGACACCAGAAACAACGAGCAGTTTCTCCGTGTGCATCGGGGGCACCATTACTACCGTGACAGGTGGCACAGTAGTAAGGCTGTGTTTGATCAAAACCATCGCTACTGTTTATAGGCCAGCTGTGGCCACCATGTCCTAAAGGCGACTTAGTTTCATTATGGCACTCGGTGCAATCGGCGATACCCCAACCAAAATGAGTCGACTGTAAAACAGGCTCTTCTTCGGCGTCAGGTAGGGCGAAAACTTGTAGCGTCATGATATCAGAGCCGTCTTCTGCTTCGCTGAAGTCCCGCTCAACAATATCATTGCCAGAAAACTCTTCCATTCCCCAGGTCTTATAGTGATCCAAATAGGCCGCAGCCGCATACTCAGGAGGCTGGTTCATCACCCATACATCCGACATCAGATGCAGTACTGTGCCGCCGAATCTTGACTGCCAATCGCGACGGCAATCTTCAGCCGGTACAATTAAACCTTGTGATGAGAAATCACAGGTAGAATGGCGACCAAAATCATGATCAATGGCAAATTCTCCAAACTTGGTACTCCAGCCACGTCCAACAGAAGAGGCGACGCCTTGTGCGCTAAAGAGCGCAAAACCACCCACCTCGGCTCCTGTTGACAGATTTGGCCAGTAGTTAAACTTAATATCTAGGCCTGCATCGGCAGCAGAAAGAAACATATCCATGCCGGTGATCACGCCAGGCTGGAAAATATCGGGTCTCATATTATGGGCGGTGACTTCCAAGCCTTTAACCATAGTGGGTGTTGCTGGCTTTGGTGGAACCACCATAAACTGTGGAACGATTACCTTACCGCCATTTTGGTCGAGGCGCTTCATTTCAGTATCTTGAACCCATTGACGTCGTTGGGTCATTGCGTTTGAAAAGGACTGGAAACGTATCAACATGCCAGGTTTAAGCCAAAACTGATCCATACGTTCATAGGTGCCTTCACCTTGTGGGCCGATACCATTTAGGGTGCCGTTCTCTTTGGTTCCGCCGTTTTTGGTCTGGCCATTTTCAAAGGTAAACCTAAAGTGCCAATCTGGGCTTTCAAAGTTACTGGCATTGACGCCGCAGCCATAAATATCATCGGGATCGGTACTGATATTATCCGAATCGCTAAACTCGCCGTCACCATTACAGTCCCATGAAACTGTGTACTCATAGGTATCTCGGCCAGTGTAATCATGAGCGACAACTTTATCTAATCGTAAATCGTCGCGGGTTAAGGCTAGGTAGCGAAGGGCATCGAATGCAGAGTAGTGACCGGTAACAAAAATATCACCTCGGGCGCTGCCAGCGCCTAATCCGTCCGGGTTTGTCATTAACAGTTGATGCATTTTTGCTGTATCTACTGCAATAACTTTCTCGGGCTCGTTAACTATGCTCGCTAGCACCGCGTCACGTTCATCAGCGGCATAAATAACGCCATTTTCTGGTCGGTCATGGCCGTGATCTACATCTCCCAAATGTTTAGCCTCATCGCTCTGTAACCAGGCTTTAACCGGATCAGGATAACGGCCTAAATTAACGTAGAATTCACCCTCAAATTTAGCTTCTGGTTTAACATCAAGCATTAGGTATTTAGACGTTTCTGGATCAGGCTCTGGTGTCGGTATCGTGTGGGTATTGTCATCACTGCCACAACCTAACAGTAGTGTTAGCACAAAGGTGCTTATCAAGGTTTTCTTCATCATCATTCTCATTGGAATTATTATTAACCCAAGATGGGTGAAAATGAGATTAACGTATCTTTTTTTTTGAAACCTTATCGGATCTGTTAGGTTTTTTTTGCGGCAATGGCAGTTGTGATCTTAATCTAAATTTACGCCGTTAATATATAAACCCAATTTATGGTAAAGCTAAATAGGATCTTATATTGGTTGGTATTAAGTGCCCATGGCAGAAGGTTTAATACAAGCCAAGTTTAAGGGCGGGAGGGGGCAAAAACGACAGAATAAACGTGTGATCTTGTTGTTAAAACACAAGGTCGCTCACAAAATTCCACTTTGATGACAGCCTCGTATTTAATATGCAGAAGTGCAAATGCGCTTGTAGCAATGCTTCCAAGCACTTGATGGGTTAAGTTATCAAATTGGAAATAATCAGTTTCCTGGCATCCTATATTTCTATAATTATCACTCACTTATAATCCTTGTGAATTTGTTATAGCAAAAGTTAGTTGTTTTTTATGAATGGCTATCTAATAACTTGGAGATAAGAATGACCGATAATCGATATCGTGAAGATGATGAGCCAGGGTCGAGCAAAGCCGATGAGCTTGATAATCCCGAAAGACGTAAACTGTTTAAACGTGCAGCTATTGGTGGTGGAGCGGTATTAGCTGCAGGCATAGGGATTTATGGTGCGGGCCGCGTTGCCATCGAGGGGAGCGTGAATAAGGTGTGGCCAGTATTGGCTGACGATTTCAAGCCGTTTCGCGGTGAAAACTTGATATTCTCCTATGCAACGAGTCCTTCTCAAATGATGCGTAGGCCTGAGCTCAACGAGCAATTTGGCCGCTTAGTCAAAGGCAATCCAAATTACAACTTCCAACTTCAGCTTCCTCGTTACGAGGAAAAAGGCTGGGACAACTCACGAATAGGATATACGCAGCTAGACCGTTCATTGTCACATGCCGGCTGGTGCCCTCCGCATAAGTGGGATCTTCGTATGGGAGCTATGAGCTTCCCTAATACCACCTGGTTTTCCTGGGATCAGTCCGATGTAGAACATGAACAGTATAAGTTCGAGTCAAAACAGCAGGCGGCCAATGCCATTCGTAGTGCGGCACGACTGTTCGGTGCTGTACGCTGCGGTATTACACTTAGGGATAAGCGCTGGGACTATTCTCCTATCTATCATGCCGGTCCCTCGAAAGAGATGTTTGAGGCGCTACACCGAAGAGGGATCAATAAGATTGACGACCAGGCGGAAATGGCAAAGGCCATGCAGGCTTTGGGTGCGGAATTTAAGCCAGTAGAAAGTGAACTGTCCTGGGAAAAAGATTTTCCGTTCGAGCCTAAGACTGTAATCGTAATGGCTGTGCCTATGGACTACGATTGTATGGCCGCAGCGCCAGCTCTAACCGCATCGGCAACGGTAGGTGATGCCTATACCAAGATGGCTACCCTCGCATCATCGATGGCGAAATTCCTACGAGGCTTAGGCTACCACGCTGTAGCATCAGGCAACGATCTCGGCAACTCAATAGCCTACGCTATCTCCGCAGGTTTGGGAGAGGGCTCCCGTTTTGGTAGTCTGATTGTTCCCGGATACGGCCCACGAGTTCGTCTCTGTAAGGTCTATACCGATTTTGAATTTGTCGATTATGACGAGCCACACTCTTGGGGCATAGAAGAGTTTTGTAAGAGCTGCAAGGAGTGCGCACATGCTTGCCCATCTGATGCCGTACCTATGGAAGATGAACCTACCTTCAAGTTTATTGGTGAGCACTCAGAACAGCCGGGATACAACTGGAACAACCATGAAGGGATCTTGAAGTATCACAACGATTCTAAGAAATGTTTCGACTACTGGTTAGAGAGCGATAGTGACTGCGGTGCTTGTATCGCAGCCTGTACCTTTAACGAGCCTGATTTTTGGCACCACTGGATGATTGTGGCGGCTAATCCGTTTATTCCTTCAGTGCTTCACAGCGCAATGTCTAAGATGCATCCAGCCTTTGGCTATGGTGCAACGGAAGATCCTGCCAAAGTGGTTAAGTTCTGGAATACCGGTGAGGGAATGCGCGTTAACCCGACTAACCGAAATGTATTTGGCGCTGTAGGTCAATCTTAAGGAGCGTTACATGGAATTACTTGAATTTTTCATCTTAGGGATCATCTTCACCGTTGGCGTTTTCGCCATGGCTTACCTATCAATTAAGGTGACTATGCCTTGGTTTGCTTGGGCTGGAATGATCGGAAGTGGTTTACTATTTTTGTTCGGTCTGGGCTGGGCTGGGAGCTCGTTTGTGGAGGATATCCCTCAATCGGGGGCATTAGGCTTAGCAATCTTCTGTATGCCAGCTTTGCTACTGATGGCCTTTATTTGGAGAAAGTTCGTTCCTAAAGGATTAACGTTTTAACCCGTACAGGGACGGATGACTCTACGGTAATCTGTCCCTATTTCCCGAATGAGAATTCATCTTATGGCTAACATTAAATCCAACCTCTTTCCGATGATAAAAGTATTCGCTTGGCTTAGCCTTGCGGCAGCTTTTGTTATTGGGCACATCAGTAATAAAACGGATTATAACGTCTTACTGAAGCAAGCATTTCCAGGGATCGAGTTGGTTAAGTCACCAGCAGATAATGGCGACCTGTTCCTATACGATTGGACAACCCCAAAGACTGATGATCCCAATTGGGTCGTAGTTGGTCAAGCACAAGGCTACGGCGGCCCATTAGTTGTCGCAACGGCTATAGTGGAAACTGATTCAGGTGTGCGTACTCAATATGTACGTTTGATTGCTCACAAAGAAACGCCACCCTATGTAGAACGCTTGGTTAAGAAGCAGTTTTTCCGCCAACTTGGTAATAGCTCGGTCACTGATGACTTCTTGCTTACACAGGATGTAGACGGTTACTCGGGGGCGACCGTGACTGCTCGAGCCGTCAGCCAGGCGATTAGAGGGTCTGTGCATGTGATGGCGACTGACAAATTTGGAATGGAACCGACTTGGACGGCAGAACCTTGGGTATTTGGTTGGGATGAGATTGGGATGCTACTACTGGTTTCAATTACACTTATTATTAGCCTTAAAACTAAGCATAAAATTATCAACGCCCTCAAGCTAATATTGCCGATAGCGTCTTTGATTTTTGTCGGCTTTTATACAAATGCTTCACTGAGTGTCGGTAGTTTTGCAGGTCTCTTCTTAGGGTATCTACCGGGCCTAAAGCAACACCCTATATGGTGGATCCTAATGGGCACCATTTTTCTAGGCATTATACTGATGGGCCGTAACCTCTATTGCAATAAGTTGTGCCCTTACGCGGCGGTGCAGTCTTTGCTCCATAGTATAACGGGGCTCAATATGAAGGTGCCTAAGTGGCTGAATAAGTATGGTCGTAGCCTTATCTTGACGATGATCTGGGCCTCTTTCATATTGATTTTTCTCTCGGGTCATCCTGCACTCGGTACCTATGAACCTTTCTCTATGATGTTTGCTCTGGAGGGCGTTGGATTGCAGTGGTATATCTTACCGCTATCTCTGTTCGGTGCGTGCTTTATTCCTGATTTTTGGTGTCGCTACTTCTGTCCCGTCGGACTCATTATTAACGAGTCGGTCAAGTTAAGAAGAAAAGCGCTAAACCGCTTTAAAAGGCAATTAGCTTGATCTTGATGGGTTTTAACTCAAATGTAAGGATCCACTATGTCTAGACAGCGTAAGCATGAGGACTCGTCCCTCATTAGTAAAGTGCTCAGTATCACAACGATTGTGCTTATCAGCTTATTTTTCATTGATTCATCTGAGCAATTGATCTCAGACGGATTTATTCAACGATTCATCACCAATTTAGATAGTACTTGGAGATAACAAAGTGAAGTTTGGACCCGTAACTTATTTGATGTGTAATATTTGTCAGCTAACATTGTGTCATCGTCCAATGATCAGTGTCGATGGTCGCCATGCAGACTTATGGAGTGATGGATATGTCGACAGCCCTATGATACCAGAACCTTGCTTAGTCGTTACTTGTGGGCATTGTGACTCGACAATATGGCTTCCAGAACTTGCAATAAGTAAGAACTCAATTAATGCCGTCGATTATCATAAATTGAGTGAAGAGGGGATGCATGACTGGCTTGCTGTTCATGCAAATACACCCTCTGAGCATGAGTTACATATTCGTCAAAAACTCTGGCAGCGGAGTAATCATAGATACCGCCGTAATGAGCGCGCCATTGATTGGAGTGAGTTTGAGGCACAAAACTTAGGAGAGCTACTTGGTTTATTAGATATGCAATCGACCTCAGAGTCTATGATAGCAGTGGAGATCTATCGCCAACTTGGTGCTTTTACTAAAGCAGAACAAAAGCTTGAGCAGATTAGTTCAGCGCTTCCTTTAGATCTGGTTACTCAAGTCATGAATCGAATAGAAGCTAAAGATCGCCGAGTATTTAGCCTTAAAATGGCCTTAAGTCAGTGACATTAGAACCGTTAAAAAGTTAAATAATAACCCACGGGGCAAGCAGATGTTGGCGAGTGAAATCCTTACTCATTTTAGTAAGGATTTGGCCTATGCAAGAGTTATCGGAGCCTATGCATAGAGCACTTGGGCATAGCAGAGTCGACTCATGAGTATCATTTACTGTCGTTTTCTTATTACAACTGAGTTTAGAGGGTGTTTTACTCTGTTGTTGGCTGGGCAAACAGAGATCATTACCGATTTTGATTCGATAAAAGTAAAATGGGAACAGGCCCAACGAGAGCTCTCGTATCCGCTGTCTAAAGGAATAAACCCACGGGTTGATTACAACTTAGTGACGGCTATGGCAGTTTATATATTAAAGCGACTGGTAACGGGGCATATACGCAGCGAAATATCGAGTCAACGGTTAACTTATTTTTTACTTCATCAGTTTGTTTAATCATCCTTTGCTAAGCAATAGCTGGCTTTCCCATTAATTCACTCTCTCTCACCATATCGATAAACAGCCTTATTCTCTGATTTTCAAAAGGGGTTCTAGGATAGATAGCCCAAAGAGGGGCTAAACTTGCGTGACGACGTTCAAACAGTGGAACTAACTCGCCTGTGGTGACATGATCTCGACAGAAAAAGTCAGGTAACCAACAGATCCCATGACCTAATAGGGTCATTTTAAGGGCCGCTTCCGCTTCGTCTAGATACAACTGGCTTTCTACGGCCAGTATTTTTTTCTGTTCACCGTCCAGCCAAAGCCATTCACCTTCGGCTAAATCTGTGTAGTTTAATGCGATAAGGTTGTGAAGGCTTAAGTCCTCAATCCCTTTAGGTTGGCCTTTACGAGCCAGATAGACTGGACTGGCATAGAAGTCCCTATATGAAAGAGCAAAGGGCTCGCATATAAAGCTCTTATCCTCTATAGGTTTGGTATTGAACATGATATCAACATCAAATTTTGTGGCATCAGGTGCCGCCCAAGTGGACTTCATTTCAAGTCGAATACCGGGATAGGCTTCCATAAAACGTGAAAGCACTGGGCCAGCAAGTAATCGATTAAATAGGCCAAGTGCACTGATCCTGAGCGTTCCAGTAGGCTGGCCACCTGCAATCTTCATCTGCTCTATGGCCGTCGTCCAGCGTTCCTCGATAGAGATCGAGTGTTCCATAAAGGCTTTGCCTTCAAAGGTCAGTGAAAGATTTCGAGTTGAGCGATGAAACAGGGTGACACCTAAGTGAATTTCGAGTTGCTTGACCCGTCTAGTGACATTAGGGCGCAATAGTTGTAACGAGTCTGCGGCTCGAGCAAAACTGCCCAGACGGGTAATTTGATTGATCAGTTTAATGTCGTCTAAGGTGACTTGATGCATAGTCGATTATTGAATTAAATGAATAGAGTAGCAGGTTAACAGTAGAACTGGATGAACCCAATATATGCCTAGATGTTTTGGTAGATATATATTGTATTTTTGAGATGTATCAATATTTCGGTAGTTAATTAGAATTGGCTCGAACGGATCTATAACAAAAAATAGCCACTAAATTGGACACTCGTTCCAAAAAGATTAAAGCTCATTATCAGGGACTCCAAATTATGATATATCCATCACACTACCGTTGCACTTAATGGTTAATGTTTGAGCAGGTTTGGTGGTAATTTGTGCTGTAGTTCACATTAACATATAGATGTTATCTTTTAGATAGGAACAAAGAAACGCTTCACATTCTAAAAATTCCAATTACTTATAATATCTACTATCAGTTGATTTGATTTTTTGAGTATTTTTATAAGAGTAGTTAGTTTTTTATTTTGCATTGAATCACTAACGATTATGGAATTAGTATTGTTACGTCCAATAAATTATATGTACTTTTATATAAGTAAACCACATGTTAAATCGGATCTATATTGGCTTGGTATTACCTCATTACCCTGAGGTTGATAATAAAAATAAATGGCCAGCCTTATTAAAACGGATTCAGAGACCAAGGTTAGCCTACTTCACTATAAGATGATTACCATGGTTGGTCTACTGGGTTATTTGTATTTAATAATCACATAAGTAATACCAATTAGGTTGTTGTCAATTGAGTAATGATAAAAGAAAAGAAGAAAAACTATTAACCAGTAAGAAACTGCAGGAGGTGATAAGGCTGACGGCCTTGGGGTTTAGCTCCATTGAAATCGCTAAAGTCTTATATTTAACGCCAAGAGGCGTAGAGTATCATATAAAAAATGCCAAGGATTATTTTGGCGCTAATAATAAAACCCATTTAATATATCTAGCTATTAAAAGAGGCTGGATAAACTAATAATAGGATGATAATGA
This sequence comes from Shewanella sp. 125m-7, assembly GCF_052977045.1. Lineage (NCBI taxonomy): Bacteria > Pseudomonadati > Pseudomonadota > Gammaproteobacteria > Alteromonadales > Shewanellaceae > Shewanella > Shewanella sp. 125m-7. Next base: position 16,166 of record NZ_JBRILQ010000025.1, on the reverse strand, counting down.
AAAAACTAATATTTTTACCACTGGTACTGGCTATCAGTGCTTGTGGCTCAGATAGTGACCATAGTAATACTCAACCACCGGTTGAGCCAATACCACCAATATACAGCAATATAGATATAGAAGTTGAAACCAATGAATCTTTCTCTGGAAAGATGACGGTTTATTTAGGTCGTCATCGTAAATGTGAAACATATCCACAGTACTGTGGTAAAGATGGCAAGAATCTAATTACACCAGATGATGATAAATACATTATTACCGTAAGGGCGGATGATTTAAAAAGGAAGTACCCAGAATCGATTAATAGTCAGTTATTTGCGGAAGGACATTATTCTGCGCTGGATATTTTACGCTATATTGGTGATGCACGCGATGATATCAACTTTGAACTCGGCGAGTTTAATAACGATATTGGCTCCTATGACTTTACCGTTTCTTGGGATAGAAATGGTGACGGTAAATTTGACGAAAAAGATAATATTGATGGTGAAGCGAACTTAAATAGCCGTGACTGGTACGCAAGGTTTATGTATTCAGAAGGAGAATCATTGCGAGAAGGAAACCAAGCCACACTAGAAGTATTATATGAGCGCTTAGATGAGTTTCTGGTTAGAGATAATCTAACCCTTAGATTTGAATCGTTCTCACCAGCCATGACCGAGCGACGTCAACAGATTCAAAAGCAGCAGGTGGAGCGCTTTACCCAATATGGTGGAGCCATTGTGCCTGAGATTGTAGTTGATTTCGATGATGGTGCAGGCCCTGTTACTGTTGCAAAAGATATTGTCGCTAAACCTTACAATATGCGTACCGATATATATAAGCCGGGTAGTTATACCGTAATGGATCTTCTTATGTCTGCCCATGATTCAGGGCAAGTAGCCATTGACTTTAACTTTTGGCCGACCCTTTCAACCAGCGCCAATGTCGGTAGCTATGCGGTAACAGGGATTAACGGTCAACGTGGCCAAGGATTAACCGGTTGGACGTCACGCATTGGAGAAAAAGAAACGTTTGACGACTTCTTTGACCCGATACCTCTAGAGCGTGGCCCAGGGATCATTGAAAACATTATAAACTCTGGAACTAAGCACTGTTCTTGGTTAGTCGAGGATGAACGTCATACGACTGAGTCCGCAACCCTATGTTATGAGGAGTGGGGAAATCTTTTCGGTGGGCCACATATTCATGTTATGAAAGATGTGTGGGTCAGTCGCTATCCACCAAGTACCTTGAAATTTATCTGGCTAAACAAGATGCCTTTTACTTGGAACCCTACAGAGCAGAATGTTGCTGGAGACAGTAAATACCCTGTATATGACATTGAGCAAGCCATCGCTCCGCTGGATGAAACGCATTTTGGCTGGAAGGTAGCCGATTGCGGTATGTGTCACAGCATAGATAACATTCATTTAGAGGGCGACTCTCCGGCTTTGCCTGATTCGGCTGAACCCTATTTCTGTGCATCTTGTCATGGTAATAATGGTGCGACAGCAGGGCATGGCGAAAACTCTCACTGTTTCTGGTGTCACTCTAAAGATCTAAAGATGGTCAATCACGGTGATGCGTCGATCAATCGTACTTTCGGAGATGTCGCTTGTATCGAACTCAATACTGGCGAAGCCGATCCGAGCAAAAAGGGACCTTGTTCGACGACTAGCAATTATCAGCAGGTGTTGCCATATCCGATATTGTTGCCGCACGATCAAGCCGGAAACTATGAGAATAAGTTCCCAGATGTGAAATTTTCGGACAAGCTCACCACATTGGGTAACAGTGACTGGCATACTAGTCAATCATTCCCCGACCCGTACTCTTGTGTTACTTGTCACGTAAATAAATAAACAATATTAACGAAGAGGTGTTTGCCTCTTCGTTTTTTTGAAGGAAATAAATGAAAAAAGTCGATGCGAGTCTTGTGGTTAAAATCGCCAAAAAGGTGATTAAAAAACAGGGCGTCATGGCATTTTCAATGCGCGATATTCTTAAAGAGAGTGGACTATCAGCTGGTACTCTATATCGCACCGTACGTAATAAGAGTGATGTGCTAATTAAGATTTTTATCGGCTGTATCTCAAGTGGTAATGAGTTAGAAACACACATAAAAAAATTACCGCTAAATGAGAAAGAGCGACTCGTTGTTTGGTTACTTTACCCTAGTTACCTGTCGGAGTTTAGAGATTGTAACTTCGATTATGGGGTGACGTTTTTAGGGTGTAACGGCAGTGTGCTGTCTCATGCCAGTGATGAGGCGATTAACGAGCTAGGCGAATTTTTTGAAGAAAATATAAGGCATAGCAAATTACTGATGGAAAATATGCTGCAATCAGGTCAGATAAAGGCCGAACAGCAACAGATCGAGAGCACATATAAACAATTACTTACCGTCAGTCGCGGTATCCATGTTATGGCATCGAATCATTTACTTAATCCCGGTCGGGGTCATAAGGTGACATTAAGTAATATCGCCCTAATAGAACTCGTACTTGGGCAACTCAACTGGGGCAATCCGCTCACGATTAATGAGCATAATATTATGTTGGCGCTAAGAACGGTTAGTGATGCTTCTTAAAATAAACTATTTAGCAAATTTTAATAAACCTTCGTCCGTTACCTTCTCTAAAGGCATTAATGAGTGGGTTGAGCTTTAGTTGAAAATAGATGACTAAAAAAGTCATCTATTTTATTCTGTTTGGTAATAACCTCAGTATTTAAAACTCTTTTATGATTGAGTCTCATAGATGGCTTCAGCCAATAATCTCGCTGCCTGTGGGATACTCGGTCCCGCTTGTTTGGTTACGGCTGAATCGATAAACCTCACCGCGTCATTTGTTATAGCGTTGACCTTACCCGCATCTTTACGGCCTTTTACTTCGCTGATAGTCGTGGTTCCGCTCCCCGCTTGTGGACCTTTAAAAATCGGTCCCGTGGCCTCAGGCCACATCGGCAATAAAATCACATCAGGGTTTGCAGCGATCACTTCTGACCAGGTAACCATAGGGGCTATGCCGTCACGCTCGGCGAAAATTGGCGTTGCACCGACAAGCTCCATTAACTCCGTCATATAAGAGTGTTTGCCAGGTACGCACTTATAGAAGTAATTGATCTCGTAGTAAACCTTTGGTGATGGCTGAGCACGGTACTGAGATGCAATCAGTGTTAACTCGCTACGTATTGATGCAACGAGCTCATCGGCTTGTTGTTGGTGACCAATGGCATCGCCCAGTAATCCAATCTTTGTATAAACCTCCTCTAGGCTAGATTCTTCCATATGGAGAACCTCGATTCCCAGTGCTTGTAACTTTGCTTTCAAGCCAAGTTGTAAGCTGGTGGCCGTCAGAACAAGGTCGGGTTTTAGCTTAGTGACATTCTCAACAGTGATATCGGTAAAACCGCCCACCACGGCGATACGTTTTTGTTTTACACGCAGAGGCACTTCAGCCGGAAAGCGTGCGTAACGTGTTACACCAACGAGATCGTCGATGGCGCCGATCTCGGCTACGGTATGGCTCCAATTGGGGGCTAGGGATACAATTCGTAGTGGCTGGCCTTCATGGCTAAAGGCGATTTGAGGTCCAATTAGCATTAAAAGCAAAGATATTATCTGTAGCGCGCGCATGTTAAATCCCTAAATTTCCAATAAGTGCGCATCATGGGCAGTTTGATGCTAAAGACAAGTGAGTCAAAACGGGATTGCGTACTAGTACACAAATTTGAGTAGCAGTATGAAAGACTGTTAAAAACCCCAGTGTATTTTTTTATGTCTCTGCAGACAATACAGCTCTTTTTAGGCGTTCCAGAGGTTGTATTGTCAGTTTTATTGAGTGTGCGTGACCTAACTCACCGTTACGGTGATTTTATTGCGGTCAATAACATTAGCTTGGATATTCAGGCGGGTGAGTGTTATGGCTTGCTCGGGCCAAATGGTGCTGGTAAGTCGACAACGCTGGAGATCCTTGAGGGCCTAATTAAGCCGACTCAGGGTGAGGTGCTGTACCGTGGGTTACCTATCGATAAAAACTTCAAGCAAGAGATAGGTATTCAGTTTCAATCGACGACCTTGCCTGACTATCTGACGGTATATGATTGCCTCAAGTTATTTTCTAGTTTTTACCAAAGTCACACCCCAATCGAACATTTGATTAAGCAGTGTCAGCTGACCGAGATAGCAGACAAGCTGCATTACAATCTGTCAGGGGGACAGCGTCAGCGTTTATTACTGGCTCTGAGTCTGATTAATGACCCGATGTTACTCTTCTTAGATGAGCCTACTACGGGCTTAGATCCTCAGGCGAGATTACATTTTTGGCAGCTCGTACGAGAGATCAAGTTGCAGGGCAAAACCGTCATATTGACGACGCACTACATGGAAGAAGCAGAGCAGCTCTGCGATCGGATTGCAATTATGGACCGTGGCCAGTTTATTACAGAAGGAACACCAAAAACTTTACTAGAAGAGCATTTTTTGCCGCAGATTGTGGAGCTTGATGGTGTGTACACACAAAAAGATTTCGGCTCTCTACCTGTAAGGTTAAGTCCGTGTGCAGGGCGCACGCGGGTAGAGTGTCACTCTTTTAATGATCTACTGTCTGCATTTAAAACTTCAACGCCTTATCTAAACGGCATGGCGGTACGTAAGCCAAATCTTGAAGATCTATTTTTAAAATTAACTGGTAATGAGCTTCGACTATGAATGCCCTGTTTGCACTGATCAGTGCGCGTAATTTGGAGTTTTTTCGAGATAAGTCTGCATTAGGCTGGTCGCTACTGTTTCCAATCATCATCATTATCGCGCTGGTGCTGGTGTTCGATGACGATAACCCAAGTCTTTATCAGGTCGGTATTTATGGCGAGGTTCCGCAGATAGAAAAGATCAAGGCGCTAAAGCACGTTGAAATTATCTATTACCAAGATTTAGCGCAGGCAAAGCATAAGGTTTCACGCCATTTAATCGATGGCTTGCTCAGTGGCGACAGTTACTGGGTTAACCCAGAGAGTGCTCAAGGATATATTTTAGAGCAGGTGATCTTGGGTAAGATCCCTGAACTCGATAAAAAGGCGATTAGCGGCAAGGCTGTACGCCATGTTGAGTGGCTTTTGCCCGGTATTATCGGCATGAATATGATGTTTTCAGCCCTCTATGGAGTGGGCTATGTCATTGTTAGATATCGCCGAACTGGAGTCTTGAAGCGCTTACAAGTGACGCCATTGGCAGCGTGGCAGTTTTTAGCTGCGCAGCTGTTCTCCCGCCTTGGCGCGACGGTCCTTTCTGCCATTCTCGTATTTGCAGTGATCGCATTGATGTTTGACATTCGCTCTCAGGGCAATGTGGCAATTTTGGTGATTAATACAGTACTTGGAAGCGCCGCGATGATCAGTATTGGACTACTGGTAGCCAGTCGAACTCGCTCTGATGAGTTGTGTAACGGTCTGCTAAACATTATTTCCTGGCCAATGATGTTTCTGTCAGGGATCTGGTTCTCTTTAGAGGGCAGTAAACCTTGGGTACGATTCATCGCCGACTGCTTACCGTTAACCCATATGAACGATGCTAACCGCGCGGTGATTATCGATGGTGCGGGTCTGCTAGAGATAGGCGACCACCTGTTGTTTCTGGTGGCGATAACCCTGTTCTGCTTAGCTGCGGCAAGTCGCAGTTTTCGCTGGGATTAATTCAGACGGTCAGGGGCCTAATGGTGCTGTGACTGTCGAATAAATAGAGGGGGTGGTTTACCATTTGATTTATAAGGATTTACTATTCAAGTGTAAATGCTGGCGGCATCGAATACTGTGCCAATATGTTTAGCATTGCTTTACACATGAAAATAATTAACTGCAAAGTTAACATTTTGGTAAATGCTGTCATAAATCATAGGGTATTTATTTCATTTATCCTCTAGCCTTAGACTGAAATAACCATATTTCAGTTAGTTAGACTTTAATAATTAAAAAATAATACGGCAGATGACGATGAAAATATTTAATGTGATGAGTATTGCGCTGGTGCTTTTCTCTGGGGTATCTATGGGAGCCACCGCCGCGCCCCTCGATACGCTAATGAAAAAGTTTGAAGAAGGAAATTACTCTAAGAAGGGAGCGGATACTTGCATTATGTGTCACAAGCGCTCCGACAAGGTGATGGCTATTTTTGATAGCGTACATGGCCAAGCGGGCGGTGAGGGTCCTATGGCGGGTCTTCAATGTGAAGCCTGTCACGGTCCACAAGGTAAGCATAAAGGTAAGAACGAACCGATGGTGAGTTTTGGTGAAAATTCACCATTAACGGCGCAGATGCAGGATTCAGTTTGTACCGCTTGTCATAATGATACTTCACTGATGGCTTGGCATACCTCTTCACATGCAGAGCAAGATGTGAGTTGTGTTAGTTGCCATGAGATCCACGTTGTACAAGATCCGGTAATGAACCCGAGCCAACAAGTGGAAACTTGCGTGAGCTGTCACACGAAGGCCAAAGCTGACATGAACAAGCGCAGCTCGCATCCGCTTAAGTGGGGCACCATGGTGTGCAGCGATTGCCACAATCCACACGGCAGCATGAGCGACCATGAACTAAAAGGCTTTGATACCAACCAAACGTGCTACGAGTGTCATGCTGAAAAACGCGGTCCCTTCCTATGGGAGCACGCTCCGGTAATGGAAAATTGCGCAAACTGCCATGATTCTCACGGTAGCGTGAATGGTGACTTACTGAAATCACGTGTCCCTATGTTGTGTAAGCAGTGTCACGCTGGTGATGTTCATGCATCGACTGCACCTGGTGATAATCAAAGTATTCAAACGGGTGGTCAAGGCTGTCTAAATTGCCATAGCCAAATCCATGGTTCAAACAATCCATCTGGCAAAGCGTTCCAATTTTAAGGGGATAAATAAATGAAATTTAGACTAAATATTGTCGCCTTAGCATTAGCGACGGTGAGTACGGGTGCATCGGCTTTTGATTTTGGCGTCACCGCCAGCCAAGCCGCTACTCAAAATGGCAGTTGGAAATGTACTAAGTGCATCAGTAACCAACAAGTATTAGGCAGTGTGAGCCTAGAAGCAGGCATGCAAGACAGTAAAGATGATCATGCCGCTAACAGTTTACGTTATACCGATGGTTTTGCCGTTGGTCTTGATGCAGACACTGTGATCAATAATAAAGGCTATCGCACTCAGCTTTACTCCGACGGTCTAGGCAGCGAGCAGGCTTTAGCCAAGCTCAAAACTGGCCGCTTAGGTCAATGGAGCGTGGAAGCAGGCTATCAGACAAGTCACCAATTCGATGCCGACAATGCGCAAAGCCGCTGGCTTGCAAAAGGTGGCGATCTCGTCAAGCAAGAAGATCTGATCACTCAAGAACTAGCGCTAGAGCGTCAAAAGTTCAGTCTGGAAGCTGACTTTAGTCATAACCGTTTTGGCACTTATGTCGCCATGAGCACCGAAGATAAAACTGGCAAGCTGCGCGGTAGCATGTCAAATGGCAGTATCGATGCCATTAACATCGCTGCACCCGTTGATTACACCACGCAAAACCTACGCGCAGGAGTCAACCTCAAGGGAGATAATTGGTTCACCGAACTTGGTTATAACGGCAGCTGGTTTGATAACAATATTGACAAACTATCAATCGATCAGCAAGGGTTTGCAGATGCCTCGCAAGCGGTAGATAACCAAGCTCATTTTGTTAGCCTTATGGGTAACTATTTCTTTGGTCGAAGCTATATCTCCGGTCGCGTGGCTAGCGGTAACATGAGCCAAGATGGCGACTTTATCACTTTAGCAGGCGTTGCCGATGGTAACCAAGGCGCCGATGCCGAGGTTGATACCTTAGATGCAAATCTTAAGTTTTCAACCCGAGTGATGAAAGGTCTGCGCATTAATGCGTCCGTTGATTACTCTGATCGCGATAACATCACCAATGTGCATGATTATGAGCAGTATGGCCTCGATGGTGTGACCGGTGAGCTAGTGCAAAACACCCCTTACGATACCACGCGCAGCGCTTACAAAGTCAGTGCCAATTACCAGTTAATGGCCGGTCAACGTATTGAAGTGGGCTATGATCGCATCGAAACCGAGCGCAGCTATCAAGATCGTGAAGAGACTGATGATAATATCTTCTGGGCACAGTGGCGTGCTACAGGCTTTGATTTGTGGGATCTACGTCTAAAAGGTAGCTACGCCGATAAGGGCGGTTCGCAGTTCCTTTATGATGATGCTGTTAATGCGGCAGAAGATCAGTTAATGCGTAAGTATTACCTAGCAGATAAGAAGAGCAGCAAGGCTGAAGTGTTTGTAACGCATACCCCAACTGACAGCATCTCAATCAGTGCTCATGGTTACTACTCTCTTGATGATTACACTAATTCAAGTATTGGTCTTATCGAATCTAACAGCTATGGCTTTGATTTAGGCTTAAGCTGGCAGGTAACCGGTGATTTATTACTCAGCACCGATGGTGGTTACCAGTGGCTAGATAACGAGCAAGCAAGCGCCAAGAGCCAATACGTAGGTTATTGGGAAGGTGACACCAATGAAGAGTTTGGCTTTGTTGGTGCAGGTTTTACCTACAGCGGCTTAAGTGACTCGGGTATTACTATCGGAGGTGATTACAGTTTTGCTATCTCGTTTAGCGACAGCTATGTCGATGGTAATGATGTATTTGGTATGTATGAATCAACCAGTCATCATGCCAATTTATATGTGAATTATGCAATTAATCAGCAGGTTGTTGTGGGCTTACGTTATGAGTTTGAAGCCTATGAAGACAGTGATGATACTCAGCTACCTGTTGATTACTATCCTGGCACCGGACCTACAGGCTTAACCACTTTAGGTGAGTTAAACCATGATTATAACGCCCATTTAATACTGGCGACTTTGCAGTATCGTTTTTGATGCAATGATCAGTATTAAACGACGTAGCCATATTGTCGTCCCTGCAAGGTAAAATAGGGCTTGCTGAGTTTGATACAACAAAATGATCATAAAAAGGTAAGGCTCTCATTTATTGAATGCTGTTGATTAAAAGCGATTTATTGAGAGCATTGCCTTAATAATAAAAGTAAGTTCCTTAAAAACTTGCTCCCATCTTTACCGAGAATAGAGGCATCTATTCTCGGTTTTTTTATATTTGATCAAAGCTGCTTATATCGGAGCAAGTATGAGCACTCACTTTTTGATTTATTTGAATTTACTGTAGAAAGTAACAGTGAATAACCTACGGTTTTTATTATAGAATAGACATGTTATCAAGGATCCATAAGGTTTAATTGGGGGAACCAGATGAAATTTCTGGACTGTACCCGCAACTGTAACTGGACAAGTGTTGCTCAACTATTTGGGAATACCAAAAAGCTGAAGCAAGCAATAAACCAGAAGTCAGAGCACCCACCTTGATGGTTACGCTGTAAAACTGGGCGGGCGCTCTTGGTTTTGTAAATTCACTCGTGTATTTACCTATCTGGTTTTCAGCATCTTTTTCCTTTTGGAACCATTGACGATGCACAATTGTTCAAGTCGTTTATCTCACAGCCGTATTCACATGATGATATTGAGACCAGAGGAGAACCTTAATGTGGTTTGACCCTCTTTACTGTGCCGGCGTTATCTCATTAGCACTGCTGCTCGACCGTCTCTTAGGTGAAATGTCACGTTCTCACCCTCTAGTGGGTCTTGGTCTGTTTGCCAATCGGATCAAAAGATGCCTTTGGCAGCCTACAAAATACCGCGGCGTTGTCGCTGTATTATTAGTCTTGTTGCCTATCTTGCCCTTTATGTACCTTCCACGCCTATGGTGGCTTGACGTGATAATTCTGTATCTGGTTATTGGTGGTCGCAGCCTGTCTGAACATGGTAATGCTGTTGGTCAGGCACTCAAGTTAGGTGACTTAACCCTGGCTAGAAATCGAGTGGGTATGATTGTTAGCCGTAAGACCGAAAACCTGTCAGAGCAACAAGTGGTCAATGCCACTCTTGAATCGGTTCTTGAAAATGGCAACGATGCACTCTTTGGTGCCCTGTTTTGGTTTACGGTTGCCGGCGTTCCGGGGGCCTTATTGTATCGCTTCAGCAATACCTTAGATGCAATGTGGGGCTATAAGAATCAAACCTACCTTCAATTTGGCTGGTGTGCCGCCAAACTTGATGATCTGCTCAATTATATCCCTGCGCGTTTGTGCGCTATTGCCTATGCCCTTGGCGGCAAGACTAGGTTATCGCTTCGCTGTTGGCGCACACAGGCACCTAAATGCGCCAGCCCGAACGGTGGTGTGGTGATGGCCGCTGGCGCTGGCAGTCTAAATATCACCATGGGCGGCGCCGCTGAATACGATGGCTATTCTTGCGACAAACCCATTCTGGGTGAGGGCAGAGCTGCAGATGCAAGTGACATCAAGCGGGCTTGTCATCTTGTCTGGCTCAGCGCCTTTTATTGGGTCGCAGCATTATTAGTGATGGCATTCTTGCTTAAAGTGATCTGAGTACATCGATTTTAGAACATATTATTGAGAGCTTACTTTTGAGAGCTTACTTTTAAAAATTTACTTTTGAGAATAGTGATATGAGTTTATTGCACCATGGCGGCCGGCTAAAAGATGTGGCTAAGCGGTATGGCGTCGACGAGACAAGCTGGCTAGATTTATCTACCGGTGTGAGTCCATGGCACTATCCAATACCCGATATTCCAGTATCGTGCTGGAATCGTTTACCCGAGGACGAAGATGGCTTAATTGCGTCCGCTGACCGCTACTATGGTGGCCGTAATGCTTTACCTGTTGCGGGTTCTCAAGCTGCAATTCAGTGTTTACCAAAGGTATTGGCGGCGCAGCGTGGTGGCGCCGGTGTTGTGCTGCTACCAAGGGTTGGTTACAAGGAACATGAACGAGCTTGGCGTATGCACGGTTGGAAGATTGAATACTACGGTGCAGATAACGATGATATGCCTATCGAGGTTTATCAACCTCGAGCTGAACAGCTTAAACGTTGTGATGTACTGCTGGTTATCAATCCTAACAACCCCGCGGCTCATCTTACACCACGAACCGTCCTAATTTCTTGGCTAGAACGATTGTCTGCAAGGGACGCCATTCTCGTCGTTGACGAAGCCTTTATGGACATGACCCCAGAGCAGAGCATGCTGCCGTTGACGAATGACAATCTAATTGTCCTGCGTTCAGTCGGTAAGTTTTTTGGCTTAGCAGGTGTTCGCGCTGGGTTTATCTATGCAGCAAATGAGATTAGGGATGCCTTGCAAACTCAGCTTGGTCCATGGTGTCTCAATGGCCCAGCAAGAGAAGTCTGTAAAGCCGCATTTGACGATATTGGTTGGCATCAACGACAGAAAAAAAGACTGCACGCATCTAGCATTCGATTACAGGAACTGTTGTTATTTTTGCCTGGCAAGGCCGTTGGTACCGATCTCTTTCAGACGATTTATCTAACCAATGCGCCTTTATGGCATGACCACTTATGTGGTCAAAATATTTTGACCCGTTTAACCGATGAGCAAGATGCTTTGCGCTTTGGCTTACCTGCAGATGAAGAACAGTGGATTCAATTAACATTCGCTCTGCAGGCGCTTGCCTTATCAAATGCGGCGGATATTGCGCGTGAACGCGATCGTGGGAGTCTCTGAGAATATGAAAATACTCTTTTGTCGTCACGGCGAAACGGTGTGGAATCAGCAAGGTAAGTTACAAGGCCACCTTGATAGTGCATTAAGCCAAGAAGGCATATTACAAGCAAGACAGCTTGGATGTCAGTTGTCTCAGTATCAGCCGGATCTCATTATCTCTAGCGATCTGGGCCGCGCCCTGTCGACGGCAACGTACGTGAATGAGAGTTTGAATATTTCTACCCGGTCATCTTCGTTACTGCGTGAACGATGCTTTGGGGAATTACAAGGTCTATTAAGAGAGAAGGGCGATGATAGATGGCACGTTTATGATCAACGCTTCAATGCTAACCATATTGACATTAAGAATGCGGAGTCAGCCACTGCGGTATTAGCCAGAGTCAAAAAGTTTTTCGCCAGCATTGAGTGTTTAGACATTAATACCTTAGTGGTGATAGGGCACGGAGAGTGGCTACGGGTACTGCAAAATGTCGCAAGCGGAGTGGCACCTTGGTCCGATCAACAGCAAGTACCGGGAAACTGTGAGTTTTTCGAGTTTACGCTATAGCAACAAGAGATGAAAAATATAAAAGTTCGCACTCAATGTGATAGTTTCTTATATCTAGCACACGATTCGTTAGTGGTTGCAAGTAGCTCTGAAAAAATTGGAAGCATGCTTCGTTTTGAAGTGGCTGGAAATTATTATATTTTGGGGTTGAAAGGAGAGTTGAGTCACTGCCGCAAAAATATAACATCTTCAGCAGAACATTTAGCATCTCATCTTTAAGCTTGAATGGCGTCATTTATGTAATGCGGGTTGGCTGTCAGGATGAGATCGCGAACATTTTGTAAACAACAACTGTCAAGTTTGACTCGCGATTCCTAAATTTAAATTCGAAGTGGATCACTCGAAATTAAGCCGTTAATGCCATTGATTTAAAACCGAAGGCGACTTAAAACATGTCATGTGACGGGGTTTTGCTCGACGTTTTTATTAGGTGAACTGACTCGGTTAATAGTCAATCCCTTGATGAAATACATGCTTTAAGGACGCACTTCACTCACTGTATCGGCAAATGCTTTTAACTCTCAACGGGCCGTTCCTCAGGTGATAGTCACAGACATCTCTTTAGTTTAATCTGACTTATCGATTTACTTACCAATTGACTCAATTCAATGTGATCCCATTCAAAATACTGATGTTTAAGCTTCGTTAACTATGAATTGTGACACCTGCTTTTCAAATTTCACAAAACTAAACTGTCCTGTACCTGATTTGCTCGCACTGCAATATAGCAGTGGCATTGATTAGTTTTGGGCGCAGGAACTACAGCGGTTAAATCAGCTGTATTTAATAATGGTTTGAGGAGATGGATCGTGAATTTTAATAGAGTAACAAGTGCTGTTTTACTGAGTCTAATATTGTCTGGATGTGGCAGTGATGACGATAATTCGGCTGTTGCGCCACCGATAGAAACTTTTCCTCTAGAAAAGTATTCTGTGGTGGACGTTAACCATCAGCCAATTATAGATAAAGTTCATCGGGTTTCTCTCGGCCGCTACGATGACAAGGTTAAAGCGTGGATCCATGGTCCAGATGGTGCCGATCTAGACAAGGATGGTAAAATCACAGTTGAAGATGCACATCAGGCTGGGGTTTTCAACGACCCTCTCGGTGATCCCAATATAAACTCTGTAGATATATTCGCATTTCTTGAGGCAAATCCTGATGAATTGGGTAAATATACTGCTCGGCCTGATATCTTTGTTCAAGGGCAGTACAGCGTATTTGATGTGCTACGTTATGTGGTTCACAGCAATCCACAATTGCGCTTTGAATCTGTGGTAACAGCCAAAGATTCACCGCTTAACACCACTGAATTTGTACTTTCTTACGACGCCAATAATAACGGTGACTTCAGTGACGACGGGGAATACTCTAACTCGGACGATTGGTTTTACCGTTTTAAAACCAGTGCAGGCGATTTCCAGCGTGATATTGGTGAACCAGCAGGTGAAGCCAATTATGCTCGAATGGATGAAATGTGGGCACAAGATGACATGGACATACGTTTCCAGCCGTTTGGTGAGGCGATGACAGCCCGTCGGTTCTTCTCTTGGAAAACAGAAATGGAACGCTTAGATGCCAATAATGGTAAGTATGTAATCCCAGAGTTGCGAATTCAGAAAGAGGGGGCGCCAACGCCTTACACTTATGTGCGCGATCTCGAAGTATTCGCCCATGATCTGCGTCCTGACGTATTTCAACCAGGGGTGATTACTGCAGTAGACATCTTTATGTCAGCCATTGATGCGGGTTACGACTACAAAATGAGCTACTGGCCAGTATTGGATACTGGTTCAAAGGTTTATTCTTACTCGATTAATCGTGCTGATGGTCTGACATCTACTGCGGGTAAAGGTTGGCTGTCATATTTTGGTGAAGATCATACAGCCAATGATTTCACTCTTAAGTCACCAAGTTGTAAATGGGATAAAGAGGGTAAGCCAGTCTTAGAGAGTGCCTTTAGCAAAGAAGAGTGCATCGAAGATTTCCAGTTCATATTTGGCGGGGACATGCTGCACTTGATGACCGATGTGTGGGTGATGCCGTATCCCAAAGAGTATGCTTTGTTGAAATATTCCAGTCACTACCCAATGTTCGGTTTTGAGGAATATAACGGTGACAAAGGTAGTAAAGAGTACGACTTTGGTGATGGTGATGTGGTAACACTGGAGAAGTTATTGCCAGCAACCGACTCAGACGTTGACACCCTACTAACAGAAAGTCATTACGGTTGGGGAAAAGCTGATTGTATGTTGTGCCACGAAAGTGAAACTGGCCACATGAACGGTGCTCCATTACCGGTTAACAGCGTTGATGGTTTCGACCAGCCCCAGGCATATTTCTGTGCGACCTGTCACGGTACTAATGGTGGCAGTGATGGCCATGGTGCGACCGCGAGATGTTTCTGGTGTCATTCAGACTCCAAAACCCCTGAATTTCACGGGGACGCGTTTAGTCAGCGTACGATCGCCAGTATTTTGGATAAACTTGACATGGAAAAACAGATCTTCACTAATGGACCCGCGGCTACTCACCCACGAGATGCTCCTGGCAATCGGGCATCCTACACTGCAGTGAAAACTGGCACCAACTCAGATTGGAGTATGTCAAAACATTTCCCTGATCCATACTCTTGTATGACATGTCACCCGAACAAATAGTTGTAGATATTTAAAATAAAGAAGGCAATTATTTTCAAGCCTTCTTTGTTTTAAAATTAACTTAATATTTTAAGTCGAAAAGATTCTCGTATTAGATGTGCATTATTTCTAGCATTCAGTAATGTTTTTAATTTATTAACATGATAATCAACACCACGTTCAGTTAAAAATAATGTTTTAGATATTTCGGTTCTAGAATAACCTTTAGCGACAAGTTCAAGAACGGCTTTACCTTTAATTGATACCAAACCTAATCCAACGATTGGATTAATATCTGCAGTTATTCGACTGCAAAACACCATTTGATGAAACGACTGCAAAGTATTGCGGAGTTTTGGCCCGTATTTCTCAACATAAAGGGCTAACTGTTCCGAAGATAAACTACTCATAAGTAGAATGTGTGCACTAAATTCGGGGTAATCATCACATGTAAATCTAAAATATAATCGACTTTTTATTCCATATTTATCAAGCGTCTTACGACACGATATCACATCTTCACCATCACCTTTATAACAAAATACAGCATGATCATGGTGTTTTATTTTACTGATATTTGGGTCGGATTTAATTGATTTACTAGCAAACTCTTGACGTAAAGTTTTCATTTTCGGACTGGAGAATATAAAATTATCCCATTTAGTGCGTAAGGATGGGTTAATTGGTTTCGCTAATAAAGAGTCTTTGATACTTATGTTTTCAGAAAGGTTAATAAAATAGGTTGCACCAATAAATCCAAAACACTCCGCAGTTTTGTGTAATTCTTGTTGTAATTCGAACATGCGTGAGGATGAACTATCCAACTTGGTATTATTGTGAATTTGTATGAATGCAGTACTCATAAATTAATTTGTTAGTTCATCATAAATATAATGATTAATTGTATAACATTTAAATTAATATTGTTGTGATAAACATCTTGGTATAAAAATAACCATTTAAAATATTGGTTTATTAGCTAAAAATATACGGGGGTGATTGAAAATTCGTGGTTTGTTTAGAAACAAAATAACCAAGACACCCAGTGCGCCGAGATAAATCGGTAGAAGATTGGAGGTGAAAGTCCTCTGCTTGGTAATGCTTAGCAGGCAGCCAAGACCCCGAGTCATGGGCTTTGCATCGTAAGGTGTTGAGTTAAGCGTTGAGAAATAATTATGGCTATCTCTATTATATTATCTTAGCCGAGAAAAATGGGTCAAACAGAAGCCAACATAGACAGCCATGATTAATGGCATGTTTTTGTATCTCCCTTATTCAAAGTAGAAGTGCACCACTCATTTCAGTATAGGTTTCAAAAGGTGTCTTGTAATTAAGACACTTTCTT
>NZ_JBRILQ010000024.1:0-65392 GCF_052977045.1 Shewanella sp. 125m-7 | reverse complement strand
GCGGTAGTTCAGTTGGTTAGAATACCGGCCTGTCACGCCGGGGGTCGCGGGTTCGAGTCCCGTCCGCTCCGCCAACACAAAGACAAAAGCCTCTACAGCAATGTAGGGGCTTTTTTCGTTTTGATGATTTACATATTGACGAGTGTATAGGCTATGCTGACAGATAGGTCACGCTGAGGTCACGCTGAGGTCACGCTGAGGTCGCGAGTTCGTCGTATTATAAGCCACAGCGCTCTGCCAACACAAAGACGAAAGCCTCTACAGCAATGTAGGGGCTTTTTTCGTTTTGATGATTTACAAATCGACGAGTGTATAGGCTATGCTGACAGATAGGTCACGCCGAGGTCTCGAGTTCGTCGTATTACAAGCCACAGCGCTCCGCCAACACAAAGACGAAAGCCTCTACAGCAATGTAGGGGCTTTTTTCGTTTTGATGATTTACATATCGACGAGTGTATAGGCTATGCTGACAGGTAAGTCACGCTGAGGTCGCGAGTTCGCCGCATTACAAGCCACAGCGCTCCGCCAACACAAAGACGAAAGCCTCTACAGCAATGCAGGGACTTTTTTCGTTTTGATGTATATCCAATAATTAACGCTTTATGAGGTCACCTAGTCGTGATTCGCTATGATCAGCTAGATCAAAGATATCGACTCTATCTATAAGTTTAAATAGGAGCTCAATTAGCTTCTTGCTTATTAATTGGCGCTATGAGTAAGTAAAATACCCAAGCTAACCAAGAAATAAATATCATTGCTAATATCCAAGCCAACTTTTCAGCACCATGTGTTCTAGGTGATTGTATTATTAATACTATTGGGATTAGCCATGCAAAAAAAATGACCAATAGCAGGATTGTGAAAAAGCTCATTAGCGATAACTCCATTTATATCGTGACACTACAACCTACCAGAGCAAACTTCGATACTGATACTGATACTGATACTGATTCTGATACTGTTTCTATTAGCTTGATTATAGAGAAAATTAGCATGAACAAGATAGGGCACTCGCTATGAAGCCGTTGAGCATTCTGTTAAAGCAATAGCGCTGGTATTTATAAATGAGACCGCTTTATACCTAATCATGACTTTTGTTAGCTGCATTCTTACTCATTCAGCTTATTTAACGATAATATTGATTTACTTTTCCATGGGTTATCGTACTTTACTCAGGTTTAGCTATAGTTTTTACACTCAACAACTTCTTTTAACATAAATATATTTCGCTAGAAATGAGCTGAAAAGGAAATAGGCTATGCTAGAGCAGATCACTGCGATGCTTGCTTTGCTAGGTGTTTTATCGTTGTTTTGTCAGTGGATAGGTTGGAAACTCAGACTACCTGCAATTTTACCTTTACTCTTATGTGGCCTGTTGCTCGGGCCCGGGCTTGGCTTTTTACAGCCTGATGCTATTTTTGGCGAGCTATTATTTCCTATTATCTCTCTCGGTGTTGCGGTGATCTTATTTGAAGGGGCACTGACCCTTAACTTCAAAGAGATCAAAGAACACGGCGCGATGGTAACCAGGCTAGTGACGTTAGGCACAGTGATCACTTGGGCTTGTATTACCGTAGGCACTTTTTATTTACTCGACTTTGAATGGTCAATGGCATTGCTATTTGGCGCGCTTGTTGTGGTCACTGGCCCAACCGTTATTGTGCCTATGCTAAGAAGCGTACGCCCCAAAACTGAACTCGCGAGTATATTGCGCTGGGAAGGTATTGTAATTGACCCAATTGGTGCGCTGCTTGGGGTGTTAGTGTTTGAGTATATTGCAGTTGCGGCCGATCCTACGACACACGTTCTACACGCCCTTAGTGCCATGCTGGCTGTTGGCATGGGCTTTGGTGTATTCAGTGGTTATATAGTAGGCCTCATTTTACGTAACAACTTACTGCCACATTACCTACGCAATACCGCTGTGTTGACGTTAATGCTAGCGGTGTTCGTAGGCTCAAACTTGTTACAGGAAGAAGCGGGGTTACTGTCGGTGACGGTAATGGGTATTTGGTTAGCGAATATGAAAGGTGTCGATATTGCCGATATCCTCGAGTTTAAAGAAACCCTCACAGTTCTGTTGATCTCTGCACTGTTTATATTACTGGCGGCGCGCCTTAATGCAGATGCTTTATTAAGCCTTGGCTGGGAAGGCTTAGCGCTGCTAGCCGTTGTCATGTTAATCGCACGTCCATTAAGTATCTGGTGCTGCGGTGTCGGTACATCGCTTTCAAGTAGCGATAAATGGTTTTTAAGCTGGGTAGCACCGCGTGGTATTGTGGCCGCTGCGATATCGTCACTTTTTGCCATTAAGCTTGAAGCCATTGGTATTAAAGGGGCTGAGCTCATTGTGCCATTGGTATTCTTAATCATTATCGGCACAGTTGTTATCCAGAGCTTAACCGCGGGTAAGTGGGCTAAAATGTTAGGGGTGACTGCCGACTCATCGCAAGGCCTGCTAATATTTGGCGCCTCTAAATTCCCCCGAGCACTTGCTAAAACATTGCAGTCAAAAGGCGTCACAGTGCTGCTTGCCGATAATAACTGGGACAATATTCGTCTCGCTCGGATGGATAATATTCCCGTTTATTTCGGTAATCCTGCATCAGAGCATGCCGAGAACCACATGAATATGGCGGGTATTGGTCGAGTATTGGTGATGTCGCCTTATAGGCAGTTAAATCCATTGGTGAGTTTTTACTTTCAAGATGTATTTGGCAGCGAAAAGGTTTACGGGCTAAATAATGGCGAAATATCCAGTGCTAGACATCAGTTGTCGGAATCGTACCTTAAGCGCTTATGTTTGTTCGGTGAAGGCGTGTCTTACTCTAAGCTTGCGAGTTTAATGGCAAAAGGTGCAAGCATCAAAAGCACAAGCTTAACCGAAAACTTTAACTACACGATGTTTATGCAGCAGTACGGTCAAGCCGCTATACCACTAATTTACTTACAAGATGGCAAAGTCAGGGTGATCAGCGTCGCTGGTGAGCTTGAGTTACTAACGGGTGTCGAACTCATAAGCCTAATTCCTACAGATGCTATCAAGCAAGAGTCTGTTAGTGATAGCGTGAGTGACGAAGCGGCTTTACGCGTCGAGAACAACCAGACTGTTAGCTAATAGCCAGCCTACTAAGTTTTGATGAAATAAAGGGTATAGCATTCTATACTCTTTATTTATAATTGATTATAGCCCTTGCTATTCTGCATTCTGCATTCTGCACTCTGCACTCTGCACTCTGCACTCTGCACTCTGCCATCGGCAGACGTCAGCCCTCACCTTGATTGATAAATACCATCGCGAAAGAATCGAGATCTGTGACCGATTTAGTAAAACATGTGCGTGATACGGCTAAATGCATGCTTTGCAACACATTTATTGAGATCGCCAAGGAGTAGAGTGATAGATATCTACTTACCTGAAATTCTGGTAAATTCATCATCATAAGGTGAGTTATGTCATTTGCTGATTTACGTTTATCGTTAGCTACGCAAAGTTTAGATCTCGTCATGCAACACACTATTAAACAGTCGCTTAGCTTGGCTGATGCTAAAGCGTTTCCACTAGGTCGTTCATCTGTAAGCTTTACCGACGAGCAAAAAATTGAAACGCTCTACATCCATATTCCATTTTGCCATACGTTGTGCCGTTTTTGCTCGTTTCATAAAGTTAAATACAATCAAGAAAAGGCCACGCTTTATTTTGAAGCGCTACGCAAAGAGATAAGGCGTGTGATTGAGGGCGGTCTGCGTTTTAATCGAGTTTATATTGGTGGCGGCACCACAACCATTTTAGAAGATGAACTGGTTAAAACTATCGAGTTGATTAAGAGTTTAACCACAGTACGAGAAGTCTCTTGTGAGACAGACCCTAGTTATTTTAAAACGGGTAATCCTGAACGCCTAAATGGCTTAGTCGATAGAATGTCTATCGGGTTACAGAGCTTTGACGATAATATATTAAAAGCTAGCGGCCGCTTTGAAAAGTTTGGTTCTGGTGATGAACAGGCCATTGATATCCAGCGCGGTATAGAGCTTTTTCCTACCGTTAATGTCGATTTAATGTATGGGTTCAAAGGGCAAACACCGAACAGTGTCGTGACTGATATTCAGAGGATGATTGCGCTGGAACCCGACCAAATTACTACTTACCCGCTGACTTTAGGCATAGGTAAGAGCCGTAAGAAGTCTAAATGCCTTGCGGGTAAACCTGAAGATTTATGGCCACAGTTTCTAGCCGTTAAACAAGCGATGACAGAGCGCTATATGATGGAATTCCCTTGGACATACAGCCGTAATTTTGGCCAGAAAGTCGATAATAAATATGTACTTGATGGTGAAAACTGCTTTGGCGTAGGCTCGGGCGCATTTGGTCGTTTTGGACCACAGTTTCAAGTATCGAGTTTCAATATTGACGGTTATATTCAATTAATCAATCAAGGCCATGTTGGTACTAGCCACCATAAGTTACTCAGCGACAAATCGATAAATCAACATCATTTAATGATTATGATGGGCAAAGGCCATTTAGATAATCAGTTATTTAAGGCCCATACAGGTAAAAGTTTGTGGCAGGCTTTTCCATTAGAGCTAGCCTACCTATTCGCATCGGGGGCGTTGATTAAGCAAGGCGATGGCTATAGAACGACTGCAGCTGGCCAATTTATTGCCTTAAAGATGTTTAGTGGATTCCTCGCTGGTATGGATTATTTACGTGAGCAAGCCATCAAATTAGCAGCAAATTAAATGTATAAAGTTACTTAAGACAATTAGAGATAACTCAGCCCCTAAATTGCAAGAGACAGACCCTATCTGTCGCTATGTCTAGCATAGTTCATCTTTATAATAATGATTTTCGGGCTGATCCTGTTTCTGTGGCAAGGTTAATATGGAAAGTTTTTTGCTGATTGTTTTTTTGATGTTTGCAGGCGTATCTACACAAAAATAACGAAGACACCCAGAATTGTTAGATATAGGCTTGTCTACTAAGCTTGAGTTAAGGCTGAACAGAGGAGTGTGTTATGCCAACGCCAAGAAAAGCGTTAGTCAGCTTGGAGGATACACCTTATTACCATTGCATAAGCCGCTGTGTTAGAAAGGCATTCCTGTGTGGGGTTGATATTCACACGGGACAATCCTATGAGCATAGGCGTGACTGGGTCGAAAGTCGGCTGTTGCAGCTAGCTGAAGTGTTCGCAATTGATATTTGTGCTTTTGCAGTCATGAGTAATCATCTGCACCTTGTATTGCGGGTCGATGCTGAGTTAGCGAAGAGTTGGTCAGATATCGAGGTTGTTTCCCAATGGCAAAAACTGTTCAAAGGCGATAGCCTGAATCACGACTTTGTAAAAGCCCTGCCGCTTGAATCTTATCAACAAACAATCATCAATAAGCGGATAAAAGAGTACCGACTTCGACTCATGGATATCTCTTGGTTTATGCGGGCACTTAATGAACCCATTGCCAGAAAGGCTAATGCTGAAGATAAGTGTAAGGGGCGGTTTTGGGAGGGACGTTTTAAGTCCCAAGCGTTACTTGATGAAGCGGCAGTGTTGGCTTGTATGGCCTATGTCGACCTCAATCCTATCCGAGCCAATATTGCGATATCTCCAGACACCTCAGACTTCACCAGTATCCAAATGCGCATCAAAGCGGCAGTTAAAGGCAAACAACCTAAATCGCTACTCCCTTTTGTAGGCGATGAGCATCAACATATGCCCAAAGGGCTGATGTTTAATGCTAAAGATTATCTGCAACTCATTGATGATACAGGTCGCATTCAGCGCCATGATAAACGAGGTGCTATCAGCCCATCCTCACAGCAGTTGTTGTACCGCTTAAACATTCCTACCGAGAACTGGCTTAAAATGACCGCCCAGTTCACGAAAATCTTCAAAGGCGCAGTGGGCAATACTCAAGAATTATCGACGTATTGTGAACACCTAGAGCGTAAACGACGACAAGGTGCAGCCAATTGCCACCGATGGCTGGATTGTAGTTAGTTTACGTTAAACCTACTCAACCCTTTTTACGCTACCAGACTGATGTTTGGGCGTTTTTGCTGCGTAACTTTCATTTTAATTGCTGATATTTTGCTCGCAAGTCATGTTCAGCTTGTAATTGCAGAGCTAGGCAAGGTATGAGTCAAAAGCTTTGGCCATTTGAGTTGTGATTGAGGGGTGATAAGTGCTGAAAATAATAGTGGATGTCTCAGTTATTGCTTGAATCACTATTTTATTAAAGCTGAACCTCTTGAATCTTATCAACAAGCAATCATCAATAAGCGGATAAAAGAGTACCGGCTAAGGCTCATGGATATCTCCTGGTTTATGCGGGCACTTAATGAACCCATTGCCAGAAAGGCCAATGCTGAAGATAAGTGCAAGGGTCGTTTTTGGGAAGGGCGCTTTAAGTCGCAAGCGTTACTTGATGACGCGGCGGTGCTGGCTTGTATGGCCTATGTCGACCTGAACCCTATCCGAGCCAATATTGCTACATCCCCAGACACCTCAGACTTCACCAGTATCCAAATGCGCATCAAAGCGGCAGTTAAAGGCGAACAACCTAAATCGCTACTCCCTTTTGTAGGCGATGAGCATCAAGATATGCCTAAAGGGCTCATGTTTAATGCAAAAGATTATCTACAACTCATTGATGATACAGGTCGAATCCAGCGTCATGATAAACGAGGTGCTATCAGCCCATCCTCACAGCAGTTGTTGCACCGCTTAAACATACCTGCCGAGAACTGGCTTAAAATGACCGCCGAATTCACGAAAATCTTCAAAGGTGCTGTGGGCAATACTCAAGAATTATCGACGTATTGTGAACATCTAGAGCGTAAACGACGACAAGGTGCAGCCAATTGTCACCGATGGCTAGATTGTAGTTAGTTTACGTTAAACCTACTCACCCCTTTTTACGCTACCAGACTGATGTTTGGGCGTTTTTGCTGCGTGATTTTCATTTTAACTACTGATATTTTGCTCGCAAGTCATGTTCAGCTTGTAATTGCCGAGCTTAGGCAAGGTATGAGTCAAAAGCTTTGGCCATTTGAGTTGTGATTTAGGGGTGATAAGTGCTGAAAATAATAGTGGATGTCTCAGTTATTTTGCTATAAATCTAATGAAACAGAAAATCTAGAACTGGCATAACTCTTTCAAAGCACGAATCTCACCACGAAGCGCTTCGCTTTCACGGAGGTCACGGAGAAGATCGTAGAGCAAAAGATTAAAATGTTTGATGACGAGCCTTTTACTGTTGCTTTTGTTCTAGCTGTTGCTTTTCTTCGTGTAGCGTAGCGCTCCGTGTCCTCCGTGGTGAATAGCTTTTGCCCGTGTGTGAGCTGGAAGCTCACGACCTTTATCAAACGAAGTTTGATTGATTTGGCTTTAGATTTAGCTCAGCGGCAAGCGCCGACAAACTTTTGTCCAAAAATGAGCTAACTTGCGTTGAACATGTAGGTAAGTATGATTTTTCCAAAAGCACTAATTTTACCACGAAGCGCTTCGCTTTCACGGAGGTCACGGAGAAGATCGTAGAGCAAAAGATCAACATGTTTGATGACGAGCCTTTTACCACTGCTTTTGTTCTAGCTGTTGCCTTTCTTCGTGTAGCGTAGCGCTCCGTGTTCCAATAACGTCCGTGTTTAACGGCCTGTTCGCTATCCCTAGATCTCGCTTATTAGCACATGGCTTCGCCATATTCGCCGTGGTGAGCTGCATCTGTTAAAAAGCAAGTGAGTCAGCTCGATGCTATAGCAAGCAATAGAGCTCTGTTGCTGAGGTAGAGTCCGAGTTTTCTTGAGACAATTTTCGCTATGACACGCCGAGATCGGCATGAGTAGCAGTTTAACTTCTCTTCAGTAGGTCGAAAAAGCAACGAATAGATTAGTTTATTTGTAAAACCTAAATAAGTTTGTTCGAAATCACATTTATCCCCAAATCTCTCCCCTATACTGCGCGGCCTTTATGGGCTCTGCTAGTTTTTCATTCAGGTTTTGAATCAAAACCCCTATATTATGTTGCCGGTGTTGCTTAGGTTGATATTTTCGGCGGCTACGTGGTGTGAAGTTAGGTATGAAAACAGAACCCTTAAAAGGTCATATAAGAACCGTCTAAGGAGATGTCCATAATGGACTCTGTAATTAATAAAACTGAAAATACCTCGGCACAAGTCAAGGTAAAATCAAGCTGGAACAAGAGCGATACTCTATGGGTATTGGGGCTTTATGGTACGGCGGTGGGGGCTGGCACCCTTTTCCTGCCAATTAATGCGGCTCAAGGTGGCTTGATCCCTCTCATTATCATGGCGCTACTGGCACTGCCAATGACCTTCTTCGCTCATCGCGGACTGACTCGTTTTGTGTTATCGGGTTCAAATCCAGAAGCTGGGATCACCGAGGTGGTAGAGGAGCATTTTGGCGTCGGTATGGGTAAGGTCATCACCTTACTTTATTTCTTTGCCATCTACCCGATTTTGCTCGTCTACAGTGTTGCACTTACCAATACTGTTGAAAGCTTTATGCAACATCAGCTAGGCATGACTCCGCCTAACCGCGCAACCCTGGCCTTAATCTTGATTATTGGCTTGATCGCCGTAGTTCGTTTAGGTGAACAGTTAATTATCAAGGCGATGAGTATACTGGTTTTCCCATTCGTTGCCGTGCTATTGTTGCTTTCTGTTTACCTAATCCCTTACTGGAATACGTCAATATTTAGCAATGTGATGCCTGCTGAAGGTGGGATCAGCACCATCTTAATGGCATTGTGGTTAATACTACCTGTGATGGTATTTTCATTTAACCACTCTCCGGTTATTTCCTCTTTCGCAGTCGATCGTAGGAAGTTTCACGGTGATAATGCTGAGAAACAGTGTTCACGGATCTTAGCTTTTAGCCATATTCTTATGGTTGTAACAGTGATGTTTTTCGTATTTAGTTGTGTGTTTAGCCTATCGCCTGCCAATTTAGCTGAGGCGAAAGCGCAAAATGTGTCGATATTAACTTATCTGGCAAACCATTTTGATACACCCATTATTGCCTATGCCGCACCAATTGTTGCGATCATCGCTATCACTAAGTCATTTTTTGGCCACTATATTGGGGCGAGTGAAGGCTTTAATGGTTTAATCATCAAGGCTGCACGCGGTAAGGGCAAAGAGGTCAACCCTGTTACTCTGAACCGTGTTACTGCTGGTTTTATGCTACTGACCACTTGGGCCGTCGCAACTATCAACCCCAATATTTTGGGAATGATTGAAAGTCTAGGTGGACCAATCATTGCTCTGCTGCTGTTTATCATGCCGATGTACGCCATCATGAAAGTACCAGCGATGAAGCAATACTCAGGTACCATCAGTAATGTTTTTGTAGTGATTATCGGACTAGTTTCAATCTCGGCAATCTTCTATTCATTGGTACAGTAAAATAAAAAGAGGACAGGAGCCATGGGCTTTTGTTCTCTTTAGCCTCAGAGATGGACCTTCCTTACAGATTGCAAGATCAGCATTGATCTTTGAACTATTAATCGTCGCTATCCTGTTTGGCTATGCTTTGATTAACGGTGGTTTGTTGTAATTTTTTACTCGGCGATGAAACTAAAGCACTGGCTATCTGCCAGTGTTTTTCTATGTCGACACTCATGTCTTTGTCTCTGTGATTAATGAGTCAAACGCTGCTATAACAGCCAATCAAATAGAACCCTTGTCGTTGTCGCATTGTTTGACCTGTAGTCTGCGTTCAGCTTGCGTTCATCTCCACACAGGCCTACTAGCGCCATCAGCGAAGAATCACTGAAACTTACTCACTTGCTGTGAAGTGCTAAACTTCAAAAAGTGTAATTAGGCAAAGGTTGGGGAACTGGAGAAATTTATGCATCGCACCTCAAAAATATTATTACTCGTAGCAATAACGGTATTAACAACACCAGTCTTGGCTGACGCATCTCAGCCGGACGTTCTATTACAACAGGACGTTCTATTAAAAGAACAGCAAATTGATACAGGGCTGAAAAATTTTGGCTATCAGACTGGTTTAGCCCTTGGCTGTGTGACAGAAGAGCAACGTGCGCAGTTAGAAACCGAGGCCATGAATATCAATAGTGAAATCAGTCGCACCTTGGGGGGTGACAGAGCGTTTCTCTATGCTGCTAGCTTTGGATACGGTAGCAATATTGAACTCAATGTGCAGGAGTGCAAAGAAGCGTTGGCAAACTTTGAAAAACGTGCCGGCGTATTTTACCAAGACACGAGAGGCGAGAAATGAAACAAGGCCTAACACTTGCCATGATGGTATCGACGGTATTGATGATGTCCAGTCTTGTAAGCTTTGATGCCAATGCTGGTCGGTATGAAGTTCGTAAAGAGATCCGTGAGGGGAGCCGCGAAGTTAACCGCGAAAAACGCGAAGCTGCCCGTGAAGTTTTACGTTGCAAGACTCGAAAATGTGCCAAACGTGAAATTCGTGAGGGTTACCGTGAGGTCGCCAGAGAAAAACGCGAAGCACGCCGTGAAATTCGTCATGCATTGAGTGATAACCGCCATGACAGATGGAAACATAAAAATGATAATTTTCTGACGGGAGTATTGGTTGGTGGAGCCATTATTGGTGCAGCAACCGCTATTGCTAACGATAACGACTAAGCCTGTGTCGTAGTCTCACTAGCTTGAAGATCCATAGTTTTTTCGGTGGGTCTGTTCACCTTATGAAAAAGAGATTATTCGCCCACACTCCTTTTCACAGTTAGAGTGAGGTTAATGACTCCCTTTATTGTCAAAGGCATATTTTGACCTCTTACTAAGCTTATAGCATTACTGAAGTAAGAGGTTATTATGCAGCGCTTTTATATGCAGCGAGTATATAAGCACCGCATATAAAAGTGCTGACAGCAGTTTAAACAATACTGTCAGTGGTTGCTGGCAGACTAAAGCAATTAAAGCTAAAGCATTCCAACTAAAGCATTCCAACTAAAGCATTCAAACTCTTCCATTCAAACAATCATCTTTATTAATACATCAGCTTTTTATATAGGTGCTCCGTGGTATTCGCCCCTGGTTATTGATAGCACCAAGAAGGGACTGCGGCATTAAAAAGCGTTTCATCTTTTTGTTCCAGACGAGTATCAGTACACTTTCTTTCATACGCTGTCATTGATGAAGCCATTTTAGTGCATAACAAAGGTGTCGAGCCCATCGCTGCATAAGCGTACTCAGATATTGATGGTTAAGAGATGGCAACTGCTGCTAATGAACTTGGCCAAGGTTCACTAAGTAAGTTGAAAGTTGAAAGTTTAAGCCAGAACATAAACCGTCATGATGTCGAAAAGTCACCATAAGCAACTACACTAGTTAACTTAACTGTCCAATATAATGCGCTTTACTCGTTTGGATAGGGTTAATTAAACGATGGAGAATAATTATGGCTGACAACAAATGCCCTGTAATGCATGGCGGCGCCACTGAAATGAGTATGTCGAATATGGAGTGGTGGCCTAAGGCGCTAAACCTCGATATTTTGCATCAACACGATAGGAAAACTAACCCGATGGGGGAAGGGTTTAACTACCGTGAACAGGTGAAACAATTAGATGTTGCTGCACTTAAGAAAGATCTGCATGCGTTAATGACAGATAGCCAGCCTTGGTGGCCTGCAGATTGGGGGCACTATGGTGGCCTTATGATCCGTTTGTCTTGGCATGCCGCAGGGACTTACCGTACGGCAGATGGCCGAGGCGGCGCTGGCCGTGGGAATCAACGTTTTGCGCCACTTAATTCCTGGCCAGATAATGTCAATTTAGATAAGGCTCGCCGTCTACTTTGGCCCATTAAGAAGAAATATGGCAACAAGCTGAGCTGGGCTGATTTGATAGCTTATGCTGGCACAATTGCATACGAGTCCATGGGACTGAAGACCTTTGGTTTTGGCTTTGGTCGTGAGGATATCTGGCATCCAGAAAAAGATACTTATTGGGGCGCCGAGAAAGAGTGGCTTGCCCCAAGTGGTAGTGAAGGCAGCCGTTATTCAGGTGAGCGCGATCTTGAAAACCCGCTAGCCTCTGTGATGATGGGACTTATCTATGTTAATCCGGAAGGGGTTGATGGAAATCCTGATCCACTTAAAACGGCCAAAGATGTGCGCGTAACCTTTGAGCGTATGGCGATGAACGATGAAGAAACAGTCGCGCTAACGGCCGGAGGGCATACGGTAGGTAAATGTCACGGTAACGGTGATGCAGAGTTATTAGGCCCTGTTCCTGAAGGGGCCGATGTAGAAGAGCAAGGCTTGGGTTGGATAAATAAAACCGAACGGGGCATTGGCCGCGATACGGTATCAAGTGGTCTTGAAGGTGCATGGACGACGCATCCAACTCAGTGGGACAACGGTTATTTTACCCTGTTGCTTAATTATGAATGGGAGCAGAAAAAGAGTCCTGCTGGTGCATGGCAGTGGGAGCCGATTAATATCAAAGAAGAAGATAAGCCTGTCGATGTTGAAGATCTGACTAAACGATATAACCCGATTATGACTGACGCCGACATGGCGATGAAGATGGACCCCGAATATCGAAAAATTGCCGAGCGTTTCTATCACGACCCTGAGTATTTTTCAGATGTATTTGCTCGAGCATGGTTCAAGCTGACCCACCGTGATATGGGACCTAAAACAAGGTATATAGGTCCTGATGTGCCAGGAGCGGATCTACTTTGGCAAGATCCTGTGCCTAAAGGTCGCAGTGATTACGATGTTGAGGCGGTTAAGACGCAAATCATGGCAAGTGACTTGAGTGTTAGCGAGATGGTTACTACAGCTTGGGACAGTGCTAGAACCTTCCGAGGCTCTGATCTTCGAGGTGGTGCTAATGGTGCTCGTATTCGTTTGGCTCCGCAAAAAGATTGGCAAGGTAACGAGCCTGATAAACTCAGTAAAGTGCTAGCTGTGCTTGAACCCATCGCTGAACAAAGCGGGGCAAGCGTGGCTGATGTGATTGTGCTTGCGGGTGGGCTCGGTGTCGAGCTGGCGGCTAAGGCTGCAGGGTTTGATATCAGTGTGCCATTTTCACCTGGGCGTGGTGACGCCGTAGCTGAAATGACCGATGTTGACTCCTTTCAAGTGTTAGAACCTCTTCATGACGGTTATCGTAATTGGTTAAAGAGCGATTATGTTGTCAGCGCTGAAGAGTTGATACTTGACCAAACACAGCTGCTGGGGCTTACAGCCAATGAGATGACGGTACTGGTTGGTGGGATGCGTGTTATTGGCTGTAATTATGCTGGTGCAGGGCATGGCGTATTAACCGAACATCCGGGAGTTCTGACTAATGATTTCTTTGTTAATCTGACCGACATGAATAACACGTGGAAACCTGCTGGAAATAATCGGTATGAAATCTGTGACCGCGAAACGACAAAGGTTAAATGGACTGCGACACGCGTTGATTTAGTCTTTGGCTCCAATTCGGTTCTTCGAGCTTATGCTGAAGTGTATGCTCAAGATGACAATAAGCAAAAGTTCGTGCAGGACTTTGTTGCCGTGTGGGCTAAGGTGATGAACGCAGATCGTTTTGATCTGGGTTAACAGTCATTAAGGCGCAGCTATTGTCGAGGAGGATTAGTAGCTCATGCGATAAATCGCTCTTGAGCCAAACCTGGAGGTCTCAAATATATCGGAGGACTAAGTGCTGAGCTTAGCCTCCTATATAATTCGGGGATTCATTCATTATAAGGTTACATATATTTGTCGAACTCAATTGTGTTAACTGCTCCTTTGAGGGATGCAGTATCAACATTGAATGATTTCAAAGGGTTTATTTTAGTGAGCTACAGCTTGCGAATCTATGCCTTGAGCGTTAATCATGCTTAGTTGCTTAGTTGCTTAGTTGCTTAGTTGCTTAGTTGCTTAGTTGCTTAGTTGCTTAGGACGTTGATTACGGCTAACTATGTTAAATGTCGTGGCCAATAAAATGGTATAAAAATATTTATCAATACAGTGCATAGGAAGATATATAGTTAATAGTATTTATTTGGGAAAGAAGCTTATTTATGCTTATCGTTTATGATAATAATCGCCACTTAAGAGTGTTTTTCAACCAGCACAGTCAATCTGAAGCTGCTATTCGAAAAGATATTGCTGAACGTTTGCCTCGCCTCATTATCGAAAATAGTCCTAAGCTTAAATTAGCGAACCCACTTCGCTTTAATCGTTATAAAATTCATGAATATAAAATTGTGGCAGATAAACATTTAACCTGTAGAGTCGCTTACACTTATGAAAATGATACGATAACGATTATTTACATTAGTGAAACTCTGATTAAACGTCAATTCTGTCAATTACTTGCAAATACAGATCTTACTTCTTAAGTATCAAATCAGTTTATCTGAGGAGTACTATTATGCAAATTGTTTTTCATGTTAATCAACCAGAACACTGGAATATGGCACTGAACAATATTCAAAATGTGTTAACTATTGATAGCACAGCATGCATAGAGCTAGTTGTCCATGGTGCTGCAGTTTCTTGTATAACAAAATCAGCAATAGATAAATCTCAACAGCTGGGCATGCTTAACGAACTTCATCGTCATAAGGTTATATTTGCAGTTTGTAACAACACTCTTACAAAAATGAAGATTTCTGAGAAAGAGATTTTTGAACAAGCGATTATTGTTTTAGCGGGTGTTTATGAAATAGCGATTAAACAAAAGCAAGGGTATTGCTACATTAAGCCATAATGAAGACATTTGAGCTTATTGCATTGTCTACACATAGTGTTTGAGTTTTGACCGTTAAATGCCTAATAAAATGGGGGCCTAAGTTATTTACTTAGGCCCCCATTTTTTAGCTTGATATCCTTACAATTTGTTAGGCTGCTTGCACCTGCTTAGCGTACTCAAGTGTGCGTGCCTTTAATTCTTCAGGGTCAAAGTCATCAACATTAATAGACTTCATACGGCCAATTTCAGCGCGTTCAAGTAACGCAATTTCATCTTCGCTTAGTACGCCTAGCGCTTTGCCTTCGGCTGCAATCTTATCTAGCCACATAAAGGGTAGGCGTTTACCTACCGCTTTACAGACTTTGTCGTAGATAGGCTCTGATGCCAAGATATCCTTTAAGGTTTGTTCTTGAATACCTACTGCGTTGTGCTCGCTTGGTGTCCAAAATTGTCCTTTACCTAGACGGTCACGACTTGCACAAGGTGTTTGCATAATTTGGGCTACCTTGTGGTCAAGTACATCACTTGGACGCTTAAGTGGGCGGCCAAATGGGAAGATAACGGCACGTAGTCCGATCCCTAGACCCATAGGGAAATTATCGAGTAACTCATCTAATGAAGACTGTAGCTTGTACAGTGAGTCTTCAACGGCCCATTGTACTAGTGGCAAGTCTTCAGTCAGACGACCTTCATCTTCATAACGCTTAAGCGTTGCTGAAGCGAGATATAGCTGACTCAAAAGATCACCTAGGCGAGCAGAAATTCGTTCTTTACGCTTAAGGTTGCCACCCAGTGTCGCCATCGCAAGATCCGATAGTAATGCTAAGTTTGCACTAAAGCGGTTCATCTGCTGATAGTAACGTTTAGTCTTATCTGAATAAGGCGCGTTAGAGAAGTGGCTTGAAGTTAGACCCATCCATAAACTACGAACTAGGTTGCTGGTGGTAAATCCAATATGACCAAATATAGCCGCATCAAAGTCGCGTAAACCTTTGCTTGCATCAGGATCAAATGCTGATTCCATCTCGGCTAATACATATGGATGACAACGAATCGCGCCTTGACCATAGATGATCATCGAACGGGTAAGGATATTAGCGCCTTCTACGGTTATCGCAATTGGGGCTGCTTGATAACCACGGCCTAAGTAATTGTTTGGGCCTAAGCACACACCTTTACCACCATGAATGTCCATGGCGTCAATTACGCAGCGCTGCATTCTGTCTGTGAGGTGATATTTCACAATGGCTGAGATCACCGATGGCTTTTCGCCAAGATCAATGCCCGTTGTGGTGAGTGAGGTTACGGCATCCATAAGGTAAGCATTACCCCCTATGCGTGCCATTGGCTCTTCGATACCTTCAAGTTTACCAATAGGTAGCTTAAATTGGCGACGAATACGGGCGTATGCACCCGTTGCAAGTGCAGCGGTTTTTATGCCTCCGGCAGAGTTTGACGGTAGGGTAATACCACGACCAACAGATAGGCACTCAACTAACATTCTCCAACCTTGCCCAGCCATTTCAACGCCGCCAATGATGAAGCTAAGTGGTACAAACACTTCGTTACCGTATGTCGGACCATTTTGGAACATACAGTTAAGCGGGAAATGACGACGACCGGTTTCAACGCCTTCAATATCCGTAGGGATAAGGGCGCAGGTAATGCCTAGCTCTTCTTGAGTACCAAGCAGTTGGTCAGGGTCGCGCAGTTTAAATGCAAGGCCAAGTACGGTTGCAACAGGAGCAAGGGTAATATAGCGTTTGTTCCAGGTTAGCTTCATACCTAATATTTCTTCGCCTTCCCATTCACCTTTACAGACAATACCGTAATCAGGAATTGCGCCAGCATCACTACCAGCTTCTGGGCTTGTTAGTGCAAAACAGGGCACTTCTAAGCCTTTAGCAAGACGAGGTAGGTAATGGTCTTGCTGGGCTGCTGTACCATAATGTTGCAATAACTCACCAGGGCCTAATGAGTTAGGTACACCAACGGTTGAGGCTAATTCACTACTAAGACCTGCTAGCTTTTGTAATACGCGTGATTGGGCGTAAGCTGAATACTCTAAACCGCCATACTTTTTCTTAATAATCATCGCAAAGAAGCCATGATCTTTGAGGTATTGCCAAATTTCTTCAGGGAGGTCAGCAAGTTCATGAGAAACCTGATGTTGATTCAACATGCGGCAAACTTCTTCAACAGGGCCATCTAAGAAGGCTTGCTCTTCGGCGCTTAAGCTCGCTTTTGGATAATTGTGTAGCTTGCTCCAGTTAGGCTTACCCGCAAACAGGTCGGCTTCCCACCAGGTCGTGCCCGCTTCAATGGCTTCTTTTTCTGTTGAAGACATCTCAGGCATGATGCCACGATATATCTTAAGTAATGGGCGAGTAATCACATTCTGTCTAAACGAGCTAATATTAAGAGGCAGAGCAATGACAAGAAACACTACCCATAGTAATGGGCTTACACTTGCGGCGCCGGTACTAATTGCTAATACAATTGCGGTGCCTAAGGTGGCGGTGAGTAGAGAGACTCTGAGATAAGCAAAAGCGCCTATGGTCACAATCATCGCCAAGATCCAAAGTAGGGTAGTCACTGTAATTCTCCTTTTATGTGTGACCTATAGCTGATCTAAAGGCACTTTATTTGGGCTTGCCTCACAATTATAGCGTGTGGTCAGACCTGTGTTTCATAAAATTTAAACGTTAGTTAATTTTAATACAAGTTTTTTTCAAACAAATGTTTAAATTATTTGCTGTCGTTAACCATTCCACAATGGCTATCAAGTGGTTAGAATGGAGTGATATAAAGAGGTAGCAGATTTAACAGGATTAAAATTAATGTGCGAGTTACTGGCCATGAGCGCCAATGTGCCGACTGATATTGTATTTAGTTTTACAGGGCTTGCCCAAAGAGGCGGTGTGACAGGGCCACATGTTGATGGCTGGGGTATTACTTTTTACGAGGGTAAAGGTAATCGTACCTTTAAAGATGCACGCCCAAGTAGCGAGTCCCATATCGCTCAGCTCATCAAATCGTATCCGATAAAAAGCGAAGTCGTCGTAAGCCATATTCGCCAAGCTAATCGTGGCTGTGTCTCACTAGAAAATACTCATCCGTTTACGCGTGAACTCTGGGGCCAATATTGGACCTACGCTCACAATGGCCAGCTGAGTGATTATGAGCAAAAATTTGTCTCAAAGCGTTTTACCGCCGTGGGTGATACTGATAGTGAAATGGCTTTTTGCTGGATAATGGACAAAGTCGTAGAGCAGTTTGGCGATAAAGCGCCTAATGATAGACTGGCGGTTTACCATTATATCTCAACCCTTGCCGATGAAATTCGTGCATTAGGGGTGTTTAACATGATCTTAAGTGATGGTGAGCATCTAATGAGTTATTGCAGTAATAACCTCTGCTATATCACTCGACGAGCACCTTTTGGTAAAGCTAAGCTGATAGATACCGATGTGGTGATTGATTTTAATAAGGAAACCACGCCTATCGATGTGGTGACTGTGATTGCAACGCGGCCATTGACGAACAATGAACAGTGGAATGTACTGACTCCTGGTGAGTGGAAGCTGTTTAAAAAGGGGGAGTTAGTCAGTTCGTCACATCATTAAGAGGTTGTAATCAGCATTTTATAGCAATCAGTCTAAAGGTGTGATCGCTTTAGCGAGAGTTTAGCGCTTCAGAGGCAAGGCCATTAATAGCTCATCGGCTCTAGTATCCTGCTTCGCTCTACCTCCTATATCCATATAGTCGTGCATTAATGGCATTTACAACATCCATGTTGCTTGCAACGAGTGAGGAGCATAGTTGTTCTACGTTTAAGCTCCCTCTTGTTCCTTAAGAGTCGCAGCATCGGATGCGCTAAAACTCACCTGCAAGACGTGTTTTGGCTTCCTATTTCGGCGTTGAATGACTTCATAAGGGAACAAGCATTCCATCAGCCGTTCGCCTTGAATTAGCTTACTAAAAGCACTCTGAGTAGATCACTTGCTTATACTGATGGGTATAAGCTTTAACCTTCTTCATTGTTAATATCACCCTCAACTTGAGCCTGTTCAGTTGTGGGCTCTTGGCTTGGCTTTATCGGTTTAAAATGGTAATTAAGCAGCTTAATATCGAGTTGTTTACTGCCTTTTTCAAAATGAGTTAAGCGAATAGGAAGGTAGCTAAGCTCTGGGGCCATCCAAAAAAAAGTTTGGCGTTTTTTACTCTCTCGGATAACTTCAAATTTAATGGTTTGATAACTACCACTGTCGATATTTACGCGTTCTTTGCCTATGATTTTAAAGGCATAATCATCAACTTCACCCTCTTTAACCATGGTGTAGTGCAGCTCATCTTTATGGGCTTCCATGTCCAGTCTAAATTGTAACTGCACCATCAGTGGATCAAACAGCTCGCTGTCGTAAGGGAATTGAGCTCGCTCCTCTTTGTAACGGCTATGGATAACGTTTTGCCCTTTGGCAAAAGCGGCTTGTTCTCTAAAGCTTGGGCCAGTACCCGTGCGCTCAACTGAATAGCGCATAGGTATGAGTTGGTTATTCCCCTCTAAGGTGAATTCACTGCGGATGTGGCGCTGGTCAGATAACATGAGTAAGCCCACATCACTGTCAAAACGGTATTGAAATTGATTGCCATCGGGTGCATCGAGGATATAGCGGGCACGGCCTAGCTCAATACTGCCGTAATTGACTTGGTACTCCGCAGTATGGGGGGTCAATGCAGTGGTATCGGCAAGACTTACGTGACTTGCAAATAATAAGCTGATAGCAAATAGCGCTGATGATATTTTAAACAAAGACAACTCCTTTAAGAGAGAATGATTTTCAGTGCTCTAGCTTTTGATATCGTTTGCTTGTGTAAGCCGCTTAACTTGTCGTTATGTCAACTAAGATAGCTGACAGCCAGCAACTAAAATGGCATTGAGAGCACTAATGTTGCGATATCGGGTTGCCACTCATATTCAGACAACTTAACTTTGCCACGGTTCACTATAATATCTTCACTGCGTAGACGCTGCATCTGTTCGATAAAAGGCGTGCTATGTTCAGCAAAAGAAATTTTACCTTGGCTATTAATCACTCTATACCAGGGCAAGTTTAGCTCATCGGGTGCTGATTTTAGCGCTTTTGATACATAACGAGCGCGGCCGGGTAGTCCTGCTAAATCAGCAATTTTACCGTATGAACACACTTTCCCTTTAGGGATCATAGACACAATATGCCATATTTGCGTCATTGGTGACGGTTTGCTGCTTGGCTGCATGAGTTTGACTTCCTGTTGTTACGGTAAGTTTTAATCTAGATGAGATCAATATTTTAGTCTGAAAGTGTACGTTATCGACCTGCACCAAGTTGCAAGTGTTAACATCTTTGTTTGATGTGTTTTGTCGGTTACTTGATTGTAATATAAGGTAAAAGCTCTTGCTGATAGTTAGCGCTAAAGTAATAATAGCGCTTTTTGACGGTATACATAATGTCAGTTACGGCTTTACGTCCTTTTTTAGGGTCTTTGTTATTCCTTTCCGCGGTGTCGGCCCCTGTATTTGCTAATGACTTTCGACATATTGCAGATCCATTAAATTTAAATGATTCACTATATGTGGGTTTTGATGGTGATGTCTTTAAATTGGGAGGCAGTTTTGCGACTAGCCATCAACAGTTTTCGGCTAATACTAATTTTGACGGCGATAAATGGCATTTAGGTTATTTGTATCGCTCAAATCAGGTGAATCTTAGAGCCTCTGTTGATCATGGTAAAACAGACACCCCACAAGGAAAAGCCAACCATTATCAATATCAACTTGGTTTAATGACCGAGCATCAAGGTTGGTTTCGCACTCAGGTGTTTACTGAGCTAGCAGTAAACCACTTAGCCGTTAAGTCCTATAAAGATAGCACTGCTGCCAATGCTAACATGACAGTACTAAAGCCGATGACTGAACATTGGTATAGTGAGTTTTACCTGCAAGGTAATGCGGGGGTTGATGGCGTAGAGCGCTATGAAGCAAGAAGTTGGCTAGCACTTGGCTATCAAATCAATCCTCAATGGTCTTGGGTGATTCGTTATCAGTATGATTGGGAAAAGCTTGAACGCTTTGAAAGCGAAGACACTCAATGGGTATTTGCAGTGCGCTCTCAATTTTAAATTCTCGACTTTAAACTCTCGATTCTAAACTCTCGATTCTAAACTCTAAATCGTGTGGTAATAAGCGGTCGTGAGGTTAAGGATTACAAGATTAGAATTAAAAAGCCCATGTTGATCGGATTAGATTAACATGGGCTTTTTGTTTGCAAGCCGCTTGTTTGAAGTTTACTTATCGGAAGTTATTGCCGACAGATAATGTAAGTTGCTTAACTGGACTGAGCCGCCTAAGTCGCTTGAGCAATTGGCGTTGCTGTTTCATTTTCAGCTACTGGTGTGGTGCCAAACTTGTGAAATAGCACCAGACCTAGCGCCGTAAGTAAACCTAATGCACCTATGATGTACCACATTAAGTCAGGGCGTCCGGCGCCTTTGGCGACTTCAGAGTATAGATAGCCAGATAGCGGCCCTGCGAGCAAGAAGCCTATCGCTGAAGAGACAAAGTAGTAACCCATGAACATGGCTTTTTTGTCATGTGGAGCAAAGCTTGCCACATACTCTTGGCTTTTCGGTGACGCGACCATTTCGCCAATTGAAAAGACTAGAATTGAGGTCAAAACCATCGCGCCGCCCATAATTGTGCCATGTGCAATACCACCAATCGCAGTACCGATGGCAAGAATAATGGTTCCGCCAACTAGAACGGGTAGTGCTTGGAATCGCTCCACAAACCGGCTGATCATTAACTGCATCAGCACAATTGATAAGAAGTTAAGTCCAATAAGATACTCAGGGTTAATTTGACGGTATTCACTCGCCCAGGTTTGTGCATACTGAGCTGCTAGCGCTGGTGTTTGTGCTATTGCGGCAAAGGCTTGGCTTATCTCTGCACTAGGCACCATTACTTTAGTATGTACCAATTCAAAATAGGCTTGTTTTGCATTGAGCGTACCGCTAGCCATTTCGCTACTTAAACGAATTAATTCTGCTTGTAGTAAGCTGATATCAACAGGAGCAAAAAACTGCTGTAAGTCAGGGTAACCCGCGAGCATTAATACAAGATCTGATGTATCGACAAAGTCTCGAATATAGATGGGCAGAGTAATAAAAATCTGCTGATATACCATCCACATGCCGGATAGAATAAGTAGGTAAATCACAAAAGGTTTGTTACCTAGGCTAATCTTTTGTGCGTACCAAGGTGCTTTTGCTTTAGCTGAGGCGAGTTTGTCCCAGACGATATGTCCTGTAAACCAAGCTGCATAAATGATTAGTGTTGTTTCACCGGTGATCCACTTCGCGCCGTAAGACATTAAGATGATTAAGGTACCAAAGAACAAAATTGCAAAGCGAGCGTTACCAAGAACTTCTTGAATATCTTGGAATACGGCTGTTAGTGGTTTACCTTTTTGTTGATTTTGATCTGTCGGCTCTTTATAGAAAAAGAAAGCAGGAATAAAGTTAACCGCAATCCAGAAAGACGACATGATGAACACCCAGTCCCAACTAATCGCTCTGACGTAACCTGCGATAAATGGGCCTAAGAAACCGCCGATATTAACCATCATATAGAAGATCCCGAAGCCTAAGCCACGGTTAGTGTCATCAGTGGTACGTGCTACGGTCCCAGTCACTACGGGTTTAAAGCAGGCTGCACCGACAGCGACTCCCATAAAAGCAACAAAAAATCCCATAAAGGTATCGACTTGGCCGAGCAGGTAATAGCTTGGGCACATAATCGCGTAGGCGATGAGAAACATTTTCCGGTAACCATAACGGTCGGCAAGCGCACCAGTTAATACAGGGAATAGATAAAGGAAAAACGGGATCATGCCTTGCAATAAACCACGTTCTTGATCGGAAAAGCCTAAGCCACCTTGGTTTTGTGGTGAAGTCATATAAAGAGAAGAGAGGGCGAAAAAACCATACCAGGCTAAGCGTTCAAAGATCTCCATGGTATTGGCGACGAAGAATGTAGGGGGCAGCGCAGTGCGTCCTGCTTGAGTCATATTATAATTCCGTATATTTTATACATTTTAAATTATGCTATCACATGTGACATAAAAGTGGAGTTTATTGTGCAAATTAACGCCTGGTAGGTTCAGTGACTTAGGTTGAAATAGCGCTGAAGGGGGCGTCATTAATCGCATGTGGCGGGCTTTACAGCATAAATAGACTTAAATTAGCGCAGGAGTTGCCTTTGCGATTGATTCGGTCATAATAGCGCGGAATTTTTTAGTTAACATTAGTGTGATAATGATATGGCTGTGCTAGACATTTTAACGATCCCAGATAAACGCCTTAAGCGTAAAGCTGTGCCTGTAACAGATATTGAGTCTGTACAAGGTTTTATTGATGATCTTATTGAGACTATGTACGACACCGAAGATGGTATCGGCCTAGCAGCAACTCAGGTAGGCAGTCTACATGCCATTTTGGTCATCGACTTATCTGAAGAACGTGACCAGCCAATGGTGTTGATTAACCCTGAGATTGTTGAGTCTCGTGGTGCATATCAAGGCGAAGAAGGTTGTTTATCGATCCCGGGTTACCGCGCCAAAGTTAATCGCCATGAAGGGGTTAAGGTGAGTGCGTTGGATCGTGACGGTAAGGTGTTTGAAATTGATACCGATGAATTCTTAGCGATTGTTTTACAGCACGAAATGGATCATCTTAATGGTGTGGTATTTACTGATCACCTCTCTATGCTAAAACAGCAGGTGGCGTTGAAAAAAGTCAAGAAATACAAATAGATAATATATTTGTAAACGCTTGACTAGCTTAGAATAAAATCATAGTAGTAAAAATAAGCGCGTCTCTTATGAGGGGCGCTTTTTTACAGCTCATAGCGGATTAGCGGTTCTGTCACCTGCAACCTTAATGGGTTTGGGGATATACTCATGCCGTTGTTAAATGTAGAGACACTCCATTGCACGTAATATTACTAACCCACGAGCGAGAAGCCAGTCGGCCAACCAATACAGGCAGTATTGCACTTAAACGGTTTCCTGAGCATTGTCAGCGAGTAATGTGGTCTCGAGTAACGCCATCAAGCTTGTTATTGGACAAGTTAGCAGAGCCGGGGACGGCACTGCTATTTCCACAAGCAGAATTTACACCGGCTGATCCAGTGCACGGCTTACAAGGTGGACCACTAAAAACCGCTAAGCTTGATGAAGGCCAAGTACAAGATAGCAATAATAAAGTGTCTAACATCAGTGAAGAGCCAAGGGGCAGTCATCCTCATTACGGCGACTTATGCACAAATGATGTAACGTCATTACCTAAGACCTTGGTGATCTTAGATGCAACCTGGCAAGAAGCGCGTAAAATGTTGCGCCAAAGCCCGTATCTTAAAGCCGCTAATACATACTCCTTAACCAATACCCCTGAGTCACAGTTTACTCTCAGACGTAATCAGGTTGAAGGGGGCTTGTGTACACTGGAGTGTATCATTGAGCTTTTTAAACAAGCAGACATGCATGATGAAGCGCAGGTGTTAATTAGCGAATTGACTGATTTTTGCCATTAGTCTCTATTGAGCAATAGGCCTAAGCCATAATGAAATCAGCAATAATAAAGGCGCATAAAGCGCCTTATATTATATAAGTTTGTTGTACAGGATAATATCTATCGTATTGATACAAATCATATATTTAGTACGATTTGGATAATAATTTAAGCAATTAAATAACAGTCAGATAGATACATAAGAAGTGAGACACCGCGCCACCTAATACAAATAAGTGCCAGATAGCGTGATTAAAAGGAATGCGTTTGGCCACATAAAAAATCACGCCTAAGCTATAAAAGAGTCCGCCGATTATCAACAGGTTAAAACCTAGAGCAGACATATTGGCGATTAACTCTTGCATCACAGTCACACACAGCCAGCCCATCACTAGGTATAAAATTAAACTGAATGCTTTAAAGCGGCCAATAAACAAGGTTTTAAATAAAATACCGCCAATAGCCAGTGACCAGATAGCTATTAACACCCAGTTAGCGCCGCTGCCATTTAGCGTGATGAGCATTAACGGCGTATAGGTACCGGCGATTAACAGGTAGATAGCGCAGTGATCTGCAATCTTAAGCTTATGCTTTAAAAGCGGTGAGGTGGCGCTGTGATAAAGCGTTGAGCACAAAAAGAGCAAAATAATACTGCAGCAGTAAACGACCACGCCTGTTAACTGAATAATACTTAAGTGATCATAGCCTTTAAGCAGACATAAAATCAGTCCAACGATCCCGGCAAGCACGCCTATACCGTGGCTAAGGCTATTGGCACGCTCTTCATTAGCACAATAACTAGCAGAGGTTATTTGCTTATTTGTCTGCTTATTTTTTGGCTTAGAGCCTTGATTGTCTGAAGCTGTCGCTTGTTCTACTGGCATCATATAAAAGACTTCTGGTTTGACCACAATTAGCGTCAGTGTAACATTTATGATTTGAAAAGCCACAATTTAAGCGCACACGTGTACGCTTAACTTTGTACTCAGATTTAACTCTCTAGACTTTAGATTCAATATCGGTCTTAGCCCTGAACCTGAGATAAACAAATAGCTCAGCTGCATATATTTAACCAAGCAGAATTAATTGAAAAGGATTTACCTGTAACTTAAAAGGCTGAAGGATTAAATTACAAGCATGAAATAGTGTTGAACCAATAAAATCATTTTTGCTCTAAGCTGTTGTCACTATAGAAAGAATGTTCAATCAAGCTAAACAGTTAGGATGAAGCAATTGAGATTAGTAGGAAAATCGATGGCGATGCGTGAGCAGAATGTCGAAGTGGACATAAGCTTTACGGCTGACAAAAAAAAGGGGCCGGATCTGAGCCTCACTTTTGTCTCACTCGATTGTCACTCAAAGCTTGAAGCAAACTTATTAAGTGAAATGAGCCAAGTCGCTAACAATAATAATGGCCATAGACACAAGACTGGATTTAATACCTTGCTTGTCATCACCAGCGTAGTCTTGTTGCACCTTATCGCTATCATTGTGATTAATCATTTATGGACTCGCGTAATACCGATAGCGAAAAAGGTAGCGGCTCCTAAAATTCAATCCTATCTGTACCAAATACCTAAAAATGCCTCTGAGCAAGTAATGCAAGTTGGTAGTCACATTGATAGTCAAGCGAAAGTCGCACAAACGGTAAATCAGCAAGAAAATAAAGCGACTGCGGCCATTGTGCAGCCAGAGCCCAAATTGGTACCTGAAAACGCTAATCAGGCAACCGAGCAAGTTAAGTCGGCCGTAATGGCACCGCCAGTCTCCAGTCCAAGTCAGAAAATGAGTCAAGAGCTAATTCAAAAATCAGGGAAGGAATTAGGTCAAAAAGCAAATCGTTCAAGTCAATTTACTCAGTCTTATTTAGCAAAACAAAGGGCCAATGAACTCGATGCTCTCGTTATAAACAGTGCTAATCAATACACGAGAAAACGCTCCTTAAGTGAGATGGATGCAGACATGCAAGAGTTAGTTTTTCTAGAGGTCGAAACGTACAGCAAGGTGAGCATCACAGATCACAGGTTAGACCCAAACCGCATCGTTAGGCAGGGGGATACTTGTTACCGAATTGTCAAAGTACCAACGCAAATTAACCCTCATGCAGAAAACCTAGGTTACCCCTTTAATTGTGGTGGCGACAAGATTAAAAAAGCCATTAATGATGTAATATCTGCTCGGCTAGAAAAGCGCATGGTGAGTAAAAACCGCTAAGTTTTTAGTTGATAAAAATTCATCTGCTTTTATGTTTTAATATGGATTTTGATTTAAATCTAAATATTACAAATGGTTACGATTCTAATTCTTTGTATGATCATCCTAGGCGAATATCTGCTTTAGCACTTGTATCTAACAAGTGGATAAGACTATACTGCCAGCTCATCTTGTCGGAGTGCCATATGGCTGAGACCGTTAATTCGGGATCCGTTGAACCTGATCAGGCTAGAACCTGCGAAGGAAACAAGCGAAATAACTGCAGAAAGTGGTGTTTAAATACACGCTCAAGCAGTATTTCGAAGGTTACGTGTAACTGGCGTTTATTGCCGAGTTATACGTTCAACTTTTCACATTCTCATTTTCTCCTGGCAAGCAACTTCATTTCTTTCTAAAAGTGAGTTTGCTAATGTCAAATCGTCGCGAAACCCGAGCTCAAGCTCAACAATTTATTGATAATTTAAAGCCGCTGCAACACCCCAATTCTGAGAAAATTTACCTACAAGGCAGTCGAGCCGATCTAAAAGTGGGTATGCGTCAAATCCACCAAGCAGATACCCTGATTGGTGGCAATGAAACTAATCCTGTTTTTGAAGCGAATCCACCGTTAAAGGTTTATGACTGTGCCGGTGCTTACTCCGATCCTGATGCCAATATTGATGTGCGCAAAGGGCTTGATAAATTTCGTGATAACTGGATTGAAGAGCGTGGTGATACCGAGCAACTTGCAAGTGTTAGCTCTGGCTTTACCCAGCAACGTTTAGCCGATGACGGATTAGATCATTTACGATTTGAGTCATTATTACCGCCGCGCCGAGCTAAAACAGGTAAGCGAGTCACTCAACTGCATTATGCTCGTCAGGGCATTATCACGCCTGAGATGGAATACATTGCTATACGTGAAAACATGGCAATGGCAGAGGTGATAGACCCTATCTTGATCCAAAAAGACAAAGGCGAAAGCTTTGGGGCTGTGATTGGTGAGCCGATAACCGCTGAGTTTGTAAGGCAAGAGATTGCTCGCGGCCGCGCCATCATCCCGCTCAACATTAACCATCCTGAAGCAGAGCCAATGATTATTGGCCGTAATTTCTTAGTCAAAGTGAATGCCAATATTGGTAACTCAGCGGTGACATCGTCGATTGAAGAAGAAGTTGAAAAACTAGTATGGTCGACCCGTTGGGGTGCCGATACTGTGATGGACTTGTCTACCGGGCGTTATATTCATGAAACCCGCGAATGGATTATTCGAAACTCCCCCGTGCCAATTGGTACCGTGCCTATCTATCAAGCGCTAGAAAAAGTGAATGGCGTTGCAGAAGACCTTAACTGGGAAACCTTCCGTGATACCTTGATTGAGCAGGCCGAGCAGGGGGTTGACTACTTTACTATTCATGCTGGTGTGTTACTGCGTTACGTGCCAATGACGGCCAAACGGTTAACCGGTATCGTTTCTCGCGGTGGCTCAATCATGGCTAAGTGGTGTTTATCGCACCATAAAGAAAACTTCCTCTATGAACATTTCAAAGAGATCTGTGAGATCTGCGCCGCATACGATGTATCACTGTCTCTTGGTGATGGTATGCGCCCAGGCTCCATTGCTGATGCCAACGACGAAGCGCAATTTTCAGAGCTTGAAACCTTAGGTGAGTTGGTAAAAGTTGCATGGCAATATGATGTTCAGACCATTATCGAAGGGCCTGGCCATATTCCAATGAATCTCATCAAGGAGAACATGGATAAGCAGCTTGAGGTGTGTGATGAAGCGCCATTTTACACGTTAGGCCCACAAACAACGGATATAGCACCGGGTTACGATCATTTCACCTCAGGCATTGGTGCGGCCATGATTGCTTGGTATGGCTGCGCCATGTTGTGTTATGTCACGCCTAAAGAGCATTTGGGTCTGCCGAACAAAAAAGATGTTAAGCAAGGTTTGATAGCCTACAAGATTGCAGCTCATGCGGGTGACGTTGCTAAAGGGCACCCCAGTGCGCAAATACGCGATAATGCACTCTCTAAGGCGCGTTTTGAATTTCGCTGGGAGGATCAATATAACCTAG
Organism: Shewanella sp. 125m-7; assembly: GCF_052977045.1. Classification (NCBI taxonomy): domain Bacteria; kingdom Pseudomonadati; phylum Pseudomonadota; class Gammaproteobacteria; order Alteromonadales; family Shewanellaceae; genus Shewanella; species Shewanella sp. 125m-7. Next base: position 36,798 of record NZ_JBRILQ010000024.1, on the reverse strand, counting down.
GCCTTGATCCAGACACCGCCCGTGCTTATCACGATGAGTCTTTGCCACAAGAGTCTGCCAAAGTCGCCCACTTTTGCTCTATGTGTGGTCCTAAATTCTGCTCAATGAAGATCACTCAAGAGGTGCGTGACTACGCTGCCGCTCAAGAGCGTGAGGAGCAAGCCAAAAGTATCGAAATAAAGTCTGCTGCACAGTACCGAGCCTACGATAGTGAGCCAGCAAAAGACATAGCCGCTCAGCGTGAACAAGGCATGGCGCAAATGTCCGCTGAGTTTAAAGCCAAAGGCGCAGAGCTATACCATGAAGCCGCTGATAAGCAACGTTATCCAGTATTAGAGGATTAATCATGGCAAAGGCACAAACATTGCCCATGACTCGTCCAATAGTGTGGACGATAGCGGGCTCTGATAGTGGCGGCGGTGCAGGTATACAAGCCGACCTGGCCACAATGTCAGATCTAGACACCCATGCCTGTAGTGTGATTTCTGCATTAACAGCGCAAAACTCTGTAAGCGTGTCACTGGTTGAGTCAGTATCGAAGCACATGTTGCTGTCTCAGCTAAATACTTTAGCGGCAGACTTGCCGCCAGCAGCCATTAAAATAGGCTTGCTGGCAGAGCAGTCTCAAATAGAGGTATTAGCGAAATGGTTGTTCGATCAGCAAGCATTATGGCTTAACACCAGCAACAAGGTGCCCGTGATCCTCGACCCTGTCATGGTAGCAACCTGCGGTGATTCATTGGCCAATGGTCAAGGTTTAGATTTTACGCCGTTTAAAGGGTTACTGACCTTAATCACCCCCAATGTTAGCGAGCTTGAAGTGTTAGCGGGCGAGCCGTTGCATGGCGTTGATACCTGTGTGGCCGCGGCCAAAAAACTGGCTGAAAAACTCGCTACATCGGTGTTGGCTAAAGGCGGCGATAAAGGCCCAAGCTGGTGTCAGCATCAAGCTAATGATTTACTGGTGTGCCGCGATGTCGATGGCATATCGGCTATACATCAGCAGCAAAGCTTTTGGCTATCGAGCCAAAGGGTTGCGAGTCATAATAATCACGGCACAGGCTGCACGTTATCTTCGGCGATTGCGGCTGTTATGGCTCACGGTTTTGTGCTCAATGATGCGGTTGTTGTAGCCAAAGCCTATGTCAATGCAGGCCTTAGGGGCAGTTATCAACCAGGTGGTGGACCCGGTTGCTTAGGCAGAACTGCTTGGCCGAAGGATTTGCGCTTATTCCCTTATATCAAGCAAGTGACAGCTGATGATCTGCAGCCCAGAGTATTAACCGCGAGCTCTTTAGCAGCAAGCTCTTTTAGTGACGTTCGAGCCGATTTAATAGAAACAGGATTTAAAAAGATTGAGCAAGCTCTTGGGGTTTACCCAGTTGTTGCTGATGTTGAACTACTTGAGAGACTCTTAAAAGCTGGCGCTAAAACCATACAGCTGCGGGTAAAAGACCCACAAGACCCAGCATTAGAGCAGCAGATCATTCAAGCGATAGCGCTAGGTCGTGATTATCAAGCGCAGGTGTTTATTAACGACTACTGGCAACTTGCGATAAAACATCAAGCTTATGGCGTGCATCTTGGTCAAGAAGACTTGATTGAGAGCAACTTGGCGCAGTTAAGCGAGGTTGATATCGCGCTGGGGCTGTCGAGCCATAGTTACTTTGAAATATTACTCGCTGATCAAATTAAGCCGTCGTATATCGCTTTTGGTCATATATTCCCGACAACCACTAAAGTCATGCCGTCGGCTCCTCAAGGGGTCGCAAAACTCACACGCTATGTCTCGCTGATGAAAGGGGAACTGCCTATTGTTGCCATTGGTGGTATTGATGCTGCGCGCCTTGCAAGTGTGAAAGCGACGGGCGTGGATGATATTGCTGTGGTGCGAGCATTAACTGAGGCAGGCGATCCTACTGCAGCATATAAAATGTTAGCGCAAGCATGGCTTGAGGAGGCGTAAACATGGCACTCAGTGATAGCGATTTTCTACGTTATTCGCGCCAAGTGTTGCTGCCCGAAGTGGGTGAGCAAGGGCAAATTTTGCTGGCTAAAAGCCATGTGGCTGTGATTGGTGTTGGTGGGTTAGGTAACTTGGTTGCCCAATATCTGGCAGCAGCTGGCGTAGGCAAAATTACGCTGGTGGACGGTGATGACATCGAGGTGTCAAACCTGCCACGGCAGCTGTTATTTACAGATGTTGAACTGGGTCGAAATAAAGCGCTGGTTGCTCAGGAAAAGCTGGGCTTGGCCTATACACAATCTCAGTTATATGCAGTGCCAGCGTATTTGACCACAGGCAATATTCAGCAGTTGTTAGCTGTTAATCAGGCTGAATATGATCTGCTACTCGATTGCAGTGACAACTTTGAAACCCGCCACTTGGTTAATCAATTCGCCATTGCTAATCGATGGCCGTTAGTGTCGGGCTCTGCTGCTCATTTTCAAGGGCAATTACTGTGTGTGGATCAGTCATCAGAGCCTCTTTGCGGTTGTTATCATTGTTTGTTTCCTGCCGATATGCAGGTTAACCAGAGCTGTCAAACGGTCGGGGTGCTAGGTCCAATGGTTGGCACTATAGCCTCGATGCAAGCCTTAATGGCTTTGCAGCAGTTATTAGGTGACAGAAACTCAGTGGGTAAACTTTTTCGCTTTGACGGCAAGCTCTTTAGTTGGCGAGAGATCAGGCTTGCACGCAATAAACACTGCCCAGTATGCAACCCTGTTAATGATTATCTGTTAACTAACACGGCACTGCCCGTTAAAAAAATAAACGCAAGCGTTAAGCTTGTGGAGACAAATTATGCAGCAAGATAATGACTTAGAAATAGCCACGACAAAACGCATTTCTATCTACATCAATGATGAAGTTAAAGAGATCTATGCTCACTCGACACTGCAGTGTGTGATTGAAGCGTATTGCGTGACAAGAGGTGTTGATATAAAGGCGATTGCCGCAGCAGTTAACCGTGAGTTAGCGCCGCGTGATAACTGGCAAACAACGCCTTGCAAGACAGATGACAAGCTTGAGCTCTTTTCAGTTGTGGCCGGAGGTTAATATGTTAACGATTGCAGAACATCAATTTGAGTCACGATTATTTACTGGTACAGGGAAGTTTGCTGCGCCAGAGACAATGTTAGCCGCAATTCAAGCATCACAATCTCAGTTGGTGACATTAGCCGTTAAAAGGCTAGATTGGAATCGCGGTAGCGACAATATTTTAAAACCCTTGTTAGGCAGAGGTGTAAAATTGCTGCCCAATACTGCTGGCGCCCGCAATGTAAAAGAAGCCATTTTTGCAGCTCATCTAGCGCGCGAAATGTTAGGAACTAACTGGATTAAGCTTGAGATCCACCCAGACCCTAAATATTTAATGCCAGATCCTATTGAAACCTTAGAAGCGGCGCGGATTTTATGTGAACAAGGTTATGTGGTTTTACCCTATGTTCATGCAGATCCAGTGCTTTGTCGACGTTTAGAGGAGGTGGGCTGCGCTGCAGTGATGCCACTGGGTAGCCCAATAGGTTCAAATCAAGGACTAGCCACTGAAACCTTTTTGAAGATCATTATTGAGCAGGCGAATGTGCCTGTCATCATTGATGCTGGAATTGGCGCCCCATCACAAGCAACCCATGCGATGGAGCTAGGCGCCGATGCAGTGCTCGTTAATACCGCCATAGCCAGCAGTTCTGATCCTGTTGCCATGGGGCGCTGCTTTGCACAAGCGGTCAATACCGGACGGCAAGCCTATATGGCCGGGCTCGGCGCAGTTAGCCATCAAGCCCACCACACCAGTCCGTTAACGGGTTTTTTAAATGAATAACCAATCTCAGCAATGGCAAGCGAGTCAAAACGATAACCCAAAAACAAGTTTTGTTGATGTGTTTAAAAAGCTGTCTCGCTCAGAGCTTAAGCTTAAGATTTATTCGCAAACATCACAAGATGTAGAGCGTGCGTTGCGGCACTCTGCGGGTAATTTAGATAGCTTGTTAGCGTTATTATCGCCAGCTGCTGAGCCATATCTTGAGCAGATGGCACAGCAATCGGCAGCTCTGACTCGGCAGCGTTTTGGTGCCAGTATCGGTATGTATATTCCACTATATTTATCTAATCTCTGCGCCAATGAATGTGATTACTGTGGCTTTACCATGAGCAACAAAATTAAGCGCAAGACCTTGTCTAATGATGAAGTGTCAGCTGAGATGGCTCTAATTAAAACGATGGATTACGACTCTATTTTACTGGTATCGGGTGAGCACGAAACTAAAGTAGGGCTAGATTACTTTAAACAAGTTTTGCCTTTGGTTCGTGAGCAATTTAGCCAGGTTGCCATGGAAGTACAGCCGCTTGAGGAGCAAGATTACCGAGAGTTAGTGAGCGAGGGGCTTGATGCGGTGATGGTGTATCAAGAAACGTATAACCCTGTGATTTATGCCGAGCATCATACTCGAGGAAAAAAGAAGGACTTTGTGTACAGGCTTGAATCACCCGATAGAGTCGCGCGGGCCGGCGTTGATAAAATCGGCTTAGGTGTGTTGTTGGGTTTAGATGATTGGCGTTTGGATGCACTATTAATGGGGTATCACCTCGATTATCTAGAGAAAACCTATTGGCGAAGTCGCTACAGTATTTCATTGCCGAGGCTGAGGCCTTGCACAGGCGGGGTGCTACCAAAAGTTGAGCTGACAGATAAAGGTTTAGTGCAAATGATCTGTGCGTTTAGATTGTTCAACCAACAGCTAGAGATTAGCCTGTCTACTCGGGAAACTCCTGAGCTAAGAAACAATTTGTTTGCGTTAGGCGTGACCAATGTCAGTGCCGGTAGCTCGACCCAACCAGGCGGTTATGTTGAGCCCAATACTGAACTGGATCAGTTTGAAATAAGCGATGAACGGACGCCGCAAGTGGTCGCAGAAGCTATGTTAACGCGTGGACTCAATCCTGTTTGGAAAGACTGGGAAGCAGGCTGGTGATGCCTGTGTATTACAAGCTACAAGCAGTATAAAACCCTTGAGCTGAGTGGTCATCAAGTTAAGCTCGATTACCATAGTTTATCGGGAACATTGAGAGTGAGTAGCGAAGGCAATATCGTGTTTAAAAAGTCGTTATGGCTGCCTTATAAGCGCTACTCCCTGACTATTGCTAAGCAAAGGTATCAGATTAAAGCATTACTTTTTCCGATTAATAAAATCGGTGTGTATCAAGATAAGCAGGTAATTTGCAGGGATCTATTTCCTAAGTTAAAACGTTATATACCTTTACCTTTAGTAGTATTAAACGGCTCGCTATGATTTTTGCCTATGCATTGAGCTGAGCTTAGATTAACTCTGTCGGCTTATGCGTAATCTATTAATTTAAACATAATCAGTGTGTTGTGGTGTGCTTTTGTACACTGGCTACCACTATACTTGCATTGCAGAGACTGTAAATAGAGCTTTTCTCCAGTGAAATACATCACTAGCCACTTAGTGTGGCTTATTCAATGTTTTATTATGTAGAGAGTTATTTATAGATGCTTTTTAAGTATCTCATATACACTCGATGGCGTAATCGGTTTGGCCATATAACCGTCAGCACCGATACGCAGTGCAAGGCTTTCATCAGATTGCTCTGAAAGGGCACTGACAATGATTACTGGCAACTTAGCAGTTTGTGGATCTTCTTTTAAATCCTTAAGTACTTGATAGCCGTTTTTCCCCGGCATCATGATATCTAAAAAGATAATATCCGGATGCTGGATTTTGGCGAGATCTATAACGTCAGTACCAGAGTTAACGGTTGTGACTTGGTAGTCATCGCCTAGAATCGATAATAAAAGGCTTGAACAGACAGGATCATCATCTACGACCAGTATTCTCGCTTTATTCATTTAGGCATCTCCTCGCAAGATAGCGCTATTTGTAACTTCTGTAATTTATGTGATAACTGTATCATTTTACTGATTTAAAGGCTATTTCAAACTATAACAGCAGCGATGAAGCTTTATTAATGGATTTAATAAATTATGCTTGGCGATTTTTATTTACAATAAGTTATAAACTGTACTTCTATAACGTTCTGGATAATAATTGCGCTACTTACTGTTTGCGATGGAGAAGGTAATGCAGATCCCACCAAGTATCATTTCTGGGCACAATGGATTTCAAGCCGCTCAGTCAGATCTAACCCAAGCAACGATTGATGTCGCAAGTTCTAGTCAGTCAGCTGCAGGGACAACAACCAGTACAACAACCAGTACAACTGAAGCATTAGTCGATGCAAGCCAAGCCGTTATTCATGCCCAGGCTTCAGCTGAAGTTATTCAGACCTCATCAGATATGATCGGGACTTTAATCGATATTAAAGTATAAACCTAAGCCTCTTTTCAGACTAAAAGCGCTCAGATTGAGCGCTTTTTGCTTTGTTATTTTGCTTTGTTATATAGAATTTTTCTAGATACAAATAGCGCGATTGCTGGATAGGATGTGCGAATTTTGTGTTCAAATAACTAGCAAGAAATAACAATGACCAAGAAGGATAGCTAAGGCATTAAAAATAATAACAATAACTAAGGCACCCAAAGTTGTAGATAGAGGCTTGTCATTGTGAACACCAAGGGACTTTGTCTTTGGATCGTAAATAGTCAGATATCGATGTTTATACTGAATAAAGGCTTGGTTAGAGAGTCGAATAGAGGGGTAAATTTTTGCTATTCATCGAATAGCCAATCGCTCACAGGCTGGGCCTTGTTTATACCCAAACGACTTGAACATGCTCATTTCAGAGGCCTTGCGCGAGTTCAATTCTAGGCGTATTAACGTAGGAATGGTAACTCCCTTTTAAGCTAGTGCAACAACGAAGTGGGCTTGCGCAAAGCCTTCTTCGATGGGTTTTAATGCACTTTCTGCTGCGTTATTGATCTTGCTAAGGGAACAACCATTAACTGCAATCAACGCCTTGCTTAAAGCGCATTAAATTCCCACTGAACCCTGCATCTTCAGGTGGCTTGGGTATATCTCTATCTGGGATCACTAAGGGCTCGCGAAATGGGTGAGGTTATACCGCTTTATGTGGTGATTAAGTTGTAATGTGTATTGAGTTCACAGGTAAAAGACTCTTTTGAGTCTTTTACCTTATATTGAATCTTTACTTTTTTATTGGAGTCACTTGTTTAGGCAAATATTTCTTCGTTGCCTTCAGCTCTGACAAGTAAGGGCCCTTATGCAGCGTCTCTGGCCAATCGAGTAACATCATGGCTAACACATTGCGGTGTTCACCCATAACCAGATCTGGGTTGCCTCGTGGAGAGGGAATGATCTGCTCTTTAGGGTCAAAAGCATTAATCATATGCTGTTGCGTCTTCTTCACGACAGGGTTGTTGGGCTGGCCTGCGAGTAAGAAGCTAATTCCAACCTCTGCGATTATGTCATCGGTGGCATCGTTTAAAATACGGTCAATGTTATTTTCGAAGTGGTTTAAAATCCACGCAAACTCTTTAGCATCGACATTGTGTTGATAGTACTCGCTGGCCGCAAAAATAAAGTGCGTCATACCATATAGCTTGTTGCGATATTGCTTCTTATCTAGGTTGCTATCGTTATTATCAGGGTAGACCTCTATAAAGGCTTGCTTGTAATCCGCTAGGTAATCACCTACACCGATCTGCTTGGCCCAGTACACATAGTTAATGAGCTGAGCTGCCCATGTTTTTATCATGGCTTTATCGGTTAAACCGGTTTTTAGATCGGCCTTTTTTAACGCTGTGGTTAATTTGTCATGACAGGGGCCGGTAAAGCCAAACTCATCGATACGGCTTGAATAGCGCAATAGTACATCGGTATAGAAGATAAACTCAGGGAAGGGCTGTAATGCTTTTTTACGTGCTTTAGCACGAGGACCTTTGCCTAAAGCAGAAATGGCTTGATCAGCTTGCTTAGATATGAAGCCAGGCTTATCTAAATTACAGGCATAGAAGGCTTGGGCTTCGGTTACTACATAAAGATCCACCAACGCAGCATTGGCGTATTTAGCATCACCGGTCATGCGATATTGACGAATACCGTAATGACCTTGCACACGTGGCGGTAACTCAAATAGGTGCTCTTCAAGGTTATTTTTTATACCTTGATAAACCAGGTTTTTAGTCGACTCGGTTACAGCAAGGTCTGCGGCAAAACTATTAACGCAAAAGAGTGCAGCGGCGAGGGTGCTGATCTTGATGATTGAAGGCATGTTGAGTCCTTTGAATGAGTGAGTCTTTAGCTATTGGCTCACCTAATAACCGCTGCAAAATAGTTGCAATGTTACTAGCTGATTCATTAACCACTAAATAATCGAAAACAAGTTTTTGATTCTGACAGTCTTTTGTTGATTGGTAAATAGAGTTTGCGAGGGCTGGCTGCCATACCTTTTGGTAGTAAAGCGGGCCTTCATATACGATGGCGCTGAAGGTGTAAGGGGCATCTGAGATATTGTTCCAATCGGCTGAAAATGCGCGACTAAACGCAGTCTTTAAATCAAATAGTTGTTCGCTGTTGTCGTTTAGGTAGGTGTTTATCGCCACTTTTGCTCTAAATATCTTTAGCTGCGTCGCGTATTGCTGCACTAATGCTTCGCGGCTATCAGTCGCTAAGGTGGGCAAGAGCTTATCTCTAAGATATAGCTGTAGCCATAAGGTATCTATGGTTGCGGTATCTTGAGTATCGCTAATAGTGTTAGACAAATAAAATGCTTGGCTGCTGGCGAACTGAGTGATGATTTTAGCTATTGCGGTAATTACAGCACTTTGCTGTTGGTAACTGCTCAGTTCCGGCTTAAGTGATAATTCCGCTTGGCCAAACTGCTGCCCAACAACTAACTGGCGTATCAGTTTGACCTGGGTTCGCGTGCCCTTTGAAAGGTAAATATCGCCTAATAGTCGTCCTTCTAGATAAACACGGTGCACGATATCATTAACGGCGATTACAGAGATTGAAAAAACGTCTAGCTGTTTGATAATTTGTTGTAGCCATAAGCTCGATGCTATTGGTTCAACTGTGGTTGATTTGGCCTTCGCGAGCGTCAAGCCAACATTCCATGGCGCGATAGCGATGGCTTGAGTCTGCGACTCTAGAAATTGGCCGACGAGTTCTGGGGAAGACAGCCATTGCTGCTGTATTTGCTCATGGCTGTGATCACGAAAACCATTAAGCTCTGCTTGCTGTTGGCGTAGGTTTTTTATTAAGTCCAGCGAGCTGTTATTTTTATGTGATGCACGAGCTTGATAGGCTTGCCACACCTGTTTGCGACACTGCTCATTGGGTTGTTTGATGAGATAGCTGGCGAGTGAGCCGTTAAAGTCTGCCGCCACATTAGTGTCGCTGTCGCTTGATAGCTTACAGTTATTATTTGCGAAGTTAAGGCTAAGTGCTTGGCTACTTACGCCTTGCTTAAACGCCGCTTGAGCCGTATGAAGCTGGGCTTTATCTTTAGGTTTTTCGATATTGTTAGCAAGTCGGTTAATGCGCATGACGAGTGCTTGGACTGTGGGACTTTGGCTTTCGGCGAGCGTAAAACGAGTTGATTGAAACTGCGCAGACTTGAAAAATAGAGCCAGTTCATCGGCTAAATAGAGCTGGCATTGCAGCACTAATTCACGGTCTGCATAACTTAATGGAAACTGACGATAGTATTTTATTCGATCGTTAATATTAAAGAAGCCAATTAACTCGCGTTCGAGTGTTATCGCTAATGTGTCACTGTCACTGGGTTTTTCGAGTTGCTGCGTGGGGAACTCGTACGCTAAACATTGTTCAACTAGCAGTGGAATAGGCGACACGGCAGCATAAGCTGCCGTGTTAAACCAACAAACTACAAATAAAAACGGGCTTAACAGCCATTTAATTCGCTTAGCTGTTGGCACTGAAATGTATTTTTGCATAGGCCACGCGCTCTTCCACGCTCATGTTGTGGTTTCCCATACTTTCAACATGACGAAGATTAGGCAAAATACCTCGGCCATTTGCTATCTGAATAGCAAGACCTGGACGGGCATTTAGCTCAAGCAGAAGTGGGCCTTTATATTTATCCAGAACCATATCGGTTCCAAGATAACCGAGTTCAGACATTTCATAAGCCATTGATGCGGTATGCAGCAAGGTATCCCATTGGGGCACGGCAATTGAGATCAACTCTTTTTGTGTATCTGGGTGCAAGTCGATAGGCTGATCAAATTGCACCGCATGCAAACCTTTACCGGTTGCAATATCGATACCCACGCCGACAGCACCTTGGTGTAAGTTCGCCTTACCATCTGATGCTGCCGTTGATAGGCGTAGCATTCCCATAATAGGGAAGCCTTTAAAGATGATTAGACGAATGTCAGGCACACCTTCATAGGAGTATCCATCGAAGACGGGATCAAACTGAATCAAACCTTCTACAATGGCAACATCGGGCTTTCCGCCTAATGAAAACAGACCACTGAGCACATTTGATACATGGCGATAGACTTCTGATGGTGTCACTTCTTGGCCATTTGGCTTGTAATAACGGCCATGTTCAACCTTGGTCACAACCAAAATGCCTTTACCGCCAGAACCCTTAGACGGTTTAATCACGAAACCGTCTGTGTCTTTGACCATCGCAGGGATTTCGGCAATTTCATGCTGTTCAGACACAATACCGATTAAGTCTGGCACGGCGATATTATTGGCAAGGGCTAATTGCTTGGTGGTTAATTTATCGTCCACTCGCTTGTAGTGCTTACGCGGGTTATATCGACCGATGTAGTCGATATTACGCTTGTTCATACCAAGCACACCGTTGCGCTTTAAGACTGAAGGACTCGCTAAAAACATTACTTTTCTCCAGCTAGAGGCTTGAAGCGTTTAAGTTCAAGCAAGCGGTATCCAGTGTATTGCCCCATAAGTAACACTAGTGCCAGTATCACTAAGTGAATGCCTAAGAAGTTAAATACCCAGTGCTGCACCCAAGTCGCGCTCATTGCAAGGTAAGCAAGCGTGGCGACAAATAGGCTGCCACCACCTTGTACGATAACTTCTTTAGGGCCTTCTTCTTCCCATAGGATAGACATCCTCTCAATGGTCCATGCCAAAATGATCATCGGGAAGAAGGTAATGGTTAAGCCTTCGCTGAGACCAAACTTGTACGATAATAGCGTGAATAAGCCAATGATACCGATCACCACAATAATGACGGCCGAGATCCTCGATATGAGCAAGAGGTTAAGCTCTGATAAATAAGAGCGGATCATTAAGCCGAAGGAAACGATTAACAAGAAACCGACTAAGCCCGTAATCAATGTCGTTTGAATAAATGCCAAGGCGATTAGCACTGGCATAAAAGTACCAGAGGTTTTGATACCGATAAGCACGCGAAGGAATACAACCACTAATACGCCGATAGGAATAAGTAAGATCCCCTTAAATAGGCTTTGCTCTTCTAGTGGTAACTGATATAGAGAGAAGTCTAAGGCGTTATCGTTTTTCATCACGTCAATCGCAGTCGCTAACGCTGAGCGCGTATCTTGCAACATTGAGAAGTTAACTTGTGAATTTACACCACCGATAACATCAAGGACAGATGTGCCAGAACGATCCCATAATAGTAGGTTGTCTGGGCGACCTTGACTGCCATCTTCTGCATTAAATAAGTGCCACTCGCCATCGTTATACACTTCAACAAAATTAGAAAGCTGCTGTCTACGACGTTGATCTTCTAAATAAAGGCCACTGACTTCTTTAGCGGGAATGCCTTTGGTGTGTAGCATTCTGATAAAGAGTTTATTGGGTGAATTACTTGTTAGTAACAGCTCAATATTTTGGCTACGCTCATTAGCATTTAACTCTTTATTTAACTGTTGCGCAAAAGAAAGGTTAGTGGCGCTCTTAGACCAGACTTCTTCGGTTGCTTGTTCTGCCGCGGCTTGCTCTGTTGCAGGCCACATATATGGCGCAGGAGTGTCAGGTGTTTCATCGGCTAAAAGCTTATCTTGCCCTGTAGGGATTAGAGTCACTTTATAATACAGATCTTGGGTGCCTACGGCGCGGCGGATAGACCAAATTGCGCGGCGATCGATTACATTATCGGTAATGGTCAAACCATAACCTGGTGACGTGGCGTTCTCGACTAAAATCTCATAGGCCGGATCTTCTGGCAATGAGAATGACACTTCGGCTGGTTCACCTGTACCTTGGAAGCTAACTTTAGCGTCAACAGCCCAGCTTTGTACCTGTTTACCAGGTAAGAAAGGCACGCTGTGTTCAATTCCCCGGTAGACACTGGCGGTAATTCCGCTGATAAACAGTAACACCACTAAAATGTAAAAGGGTTTCTTAGAATGCATTTGTACTAATCCTATTTTTTCGTTTTAGACGGCTGAGCGTCTTGTTTTTTTCCGTGGATATAGGTTTGTCCAACATCGACAACAGCGATGTCTTGCATAAACTTGCGCCCAAGTAAGAGTGGGTATTGTAAGTTACTACGGTCACTCAGGTTAAGATCGGTTTCTGCTTTGTATGGGCCGATTTGGAGATGGGCATGAATAACCGGGCGACGATCACTATTTTCATCTACGTCTTGCTTGATGCGTACAAAACGCTCGACTTTAGACTCAAATGTTTGAGCGGGTTGTTTATCACCTTGGGTAAAGACGTCGAATCGTACCCATTGGCTGCCATCTCTTTCAAATAAAATGATATTACGCGCATCCAGTGAAGACGACTCTGCTCCAGTATCGATTCGAGTATCAAAGCTTGCTTTAAGTTCATCAATATAAACGTTTTCGATAGCACCTAGCATAAACTTGCCACCAATAGGTGAAGCTGGGCACTTTACTGGCGCGATAACCGGAACCACAGCGGGCTCTTCTTTAACATCAAGCTCAGCAATTTTGCTATTGAGCTGATCAATTTGAGTCGTCAGCGATGCCAGGCCAGCAGCCTGAGCTTGATTGCAGGTATCGATTGCAGCCAGTATATTGCTTTCTTGTTTGGTTAAACTAGCTTCTAGCACCGTGACATCAACAGGTGTTGGTGCGTTAGGTTCTTTGGTCATTGCACAACCAGAAATGGCGGTTGTGATTGCGGCAATACAAATTATCTGCTTAAACATAGTGCTTCCCATTTACTATTTGCTAGATCAAATCTTTATTTGGCTGATTTTTGGTGGCTATAATCGTAGCCCGTTTGGGGGCTGGATAGCCTTCAACTGTAAGGCTAACATCATTAGGATCTAAATAATCAACTAACGACTCATTCGGCATCCACTGTGTGCTTCTTTGCTCGGCAAGTGATGTAACATCAACATCGACACAACGTATGTCGGTGAAATCACACTTCTTTAACCAAAGCATCAATGCGTCGACCGAAGGTAAGAACCATATATTGTTCATTTTACCGTAGCGATCTTTTGGCACGAGAACCGTGTTTTCATCACCATCGATAACTAAGGTTTCAAGTACAAGCTCTCCACCTGTGCGGAGTTGATCTCGGAGTTGATAAATGTGATCGATAGGCGAACGGCGGTGATATAGCACCCCCATCGAAAATACGGTATCGAATGCATCTAAAGGAGGTAACTCTTCAATACCAAGTGGTAAGAAATGAACGGGATGTTCATTGCCTGCTAAGCGTTTAACGGCTTCAAATTGGCACATAAATAGTGGTGACGGATCAATGCCCACCACATGTTTCGCGCCTTCGCCTAGCATACGCCACATATGGTAACCACTACCACAGCCCACATCTAAGACTGTACGGTTTGCTAATGGCGAAATATGCGGTACCACGCGTTCCCATTTCCAGTCTGAGCGCCATTCTGTATCAATTTCGACGCCATGAAGTGAGTAGGGGCCTTTACGCCAAGGTTTGAAAAGAGCTAATAGGTTTTCTAGTTTTTCTCTTTCACCATCACTTAGCTGCTCGCCTGAACCAATTTTTACGCTGGTTTTAAAGTCGATGATGTCAGCTTGTGGATAATGCAGTTTATTGAGTACTTTCTCCCACTTGGGGAGTGACCCGTGCTTATGCTCTCGCTGCCATTGGCCGAGAATAGACGGAAGTGTCTCAAGCCAATGCTGTAGGCTTGAGTCGGAAATTTGTTTATAGAAAGAGCTAAAGCTAATCACTTAATTGCCACCATTGATGCAAAATTAAAACACTGAAACCAAACGCTGAACTGGCTAAACCCCTGAGACCTGATCCGATTCTCATGTTCTGTTAGTGTATCAGGTTTCATCACGTTTTCTAATGAACTACGTTTTTGACTGATCTCTAACTCACTGTAACCATTTGCTCTTTTGAAATCGAGGTGTAAATCATCCAAAGTTGATTGGATTTTATCTTCTTTAAAGTAAAGTTTTTCAGACAAAATAAGTAAACCGCCAGGGATCAGACCTTGGTAAATATTCTTGAGTAAGCTTTCACGATCATCAGGAGAAAGGAACTGCATGGTGAAATTGAGTACTACCAAAGATGCATTTTCTATTTTTATGTCACGAATATCGCCACAGATTAACTCAACAGGAGTTTCGCTAACATAAGCCGATAGATTCTCATTACAGCGCTCAATCATAGATTCGCTGTTATCTATCGCGACGATCTGACAATTACGACCTTCAACTCGTCTGCGAATACTTAAGGTTGCAGCGCCTAACGAGCAACCTAAATCATAAATTTTGGTATTAGGCGTAGCATACTTTTGTGCGAGATCACCAATGGTATTGATGATTTGTCCATAACCTGGAACTGAGCGCCTAATCATATCATTAAAGACACCGGCAACTTTGTCATCGAACTGAAAATCGCTGACTTGTTCATAAGGCTTGGCAAAGAGATTATCTGTAGAAGTGTTCATGTGATCAAATAGTGGGAGTTCAACACTTCATTCTAGCTAATCATCTTAGTAAGCAGCAAGACTAGTACTGGAATTTACTCATAAAATTTTGTCTAATAGCAATAATAAAACAAAATGTGCTCACAAATTTAACCTTTTGGGAAATGTAATTGAAAACTATCACTTGTTTGTTGCTCACTTTGGCAACTATGTTTGTCGCATTTCCAACCCTTTCAGATACGGTCAAGGAAGAGCCTGCCATCGTTATCGCGATGAGCAATGACACTTACCCGTTTCAGTTTATTGATGAAAGTAATCAACCGAGTGGGCTTTTGGTCGATATTTGGCGGAAGTGGTCGGAACAAACCAATACCAAAGTGATATTTAAGCCAGCAGACTGGGTTGACTCCGTCGAAAGTGTTAAACAGGCGAGGGCGGATGTCCATATAGGCATGGCCAAAACGGTGACCAGAGAAAAGCAGCTAATTTTTGCGCCCAAGATTGCCAGTGTAAATAGCTTTCTTTATGTTAATTACCAGTTACCTAAACCTGAAACATTGGCTCATCTACGTCCGTATAAAATTGGCGTAGTGCAAGGTGCGGCACAAATAGAGATTTTAAAGCAACAAGAGCCCAATTTGACGTTCAGTTATTTTGACAGCCGTACCGAATTATTAAAAGCCGTCGTAAACGAAGAGGTCCTAGTGTTTGTCGGCTTAGAAGGATTTTTACGAGAAAGCCAAATTAATGATGCTGTATCGATAAAATTTCCTATAGAAAATCGTAAGCCTATATCTGAACTATTTATCTATCCTGCATTTAATAAAGCGAATCAGCGGTTAGCGCAAAAAGTGGCACAAGGGTTTGCGGCGATAAAACCGGATGTTATTGAACAGTATGTTCACCAATGGTTAGGTGATCAGCGTTATCAGAACGATATCGTTATTGCGATGCAAACAGGTGTGGGCCCTTATGCTGATATCGGCACCGATGGGTTACCTCATGGTTTATTGGTTGATATCTGGCAACTTTGGTCCGAAAAAACGGGCTTACCGATCCGCTTTGTACCGGGAAGCATGAAGCAAAGCATAGACAACGTAAAACGCGGTATTGCTGATGTACAATTAGCCTATCCTGAGAGCGACGCAATGCAAACAGGCCTTAACCGGGCGCATAATATATATAGCGTCACGAGTCGTTTGTTTTCCTATCAGCAACCGCTAAAAAACCTTGAACAATTACAAGGTAAGAAGGTTGGTGTTTCCGCAACATCGCCTTATTTACAGGAGCTCATTGACGCGCTACCAGACACGTCCATTCGTTACTTTAATTCTGTGGATAGCATGATAGAAGCTGCCAAGCTAGGAGATATTAGCGCCTTCGTTGCCGCTGGAGCATGGACGCAACATTATCTGTTACTGAGTCAGAGCTGGGATCAATTTCATCAATATGAAGCGCTAGCGTTCAAAACCCAATTATATGTGTTAAATCGACATGGTGATGTGGGGTTTGCGGAGCGCATTGCCGCGGGCTTCCAGCAGATGTCGAATTTAGAGCTGGCTAACATCGAACGAAAGTGGATGTTAAACCCTGAAGACAGGATCTATAACAATCAAGAGATCCAGATCCATTTAACCTCAGAACAGCAGCAGTTAATTAATGAAACTGGCCCTATTAAAGTTGGTTTTTTACGCAATTGGCATCCCATGGAGTTTGTTGAAGAGGGTGAGTATGCAGGGATCAATAGCGACGTTATGGGCATCATAGGTGAAGAACTCGGTTTGAATATACAGCCAGTGGCATTTGATGAATGGCAAAGTTTGCTCGATGCCCTGGTTTCTGGTGCTGTTGATATGGCTGGCAGTGTCGCCATGACTCCAGAGCGGAAGTTCCAATTGGGCTTTTCAGACTCTTATTGGCCATCTCCATGGGGACTTGTAACGTCATTAAATAGCGTGAATGTTTTTAGTTTAGATGAGCTCAGTGGTCAGCGAATCGCAGTTATCGAAGGCTATCATATTGTCGGTGAACTGATGCGAAAGTACCCCAGTCTAAAATTGATTGTAGTGCCGAATAGCACTGCCGGTTTACGTGCGGTCAGCCAAGGCAAGGCGGATGTGTTTATCGATAAGGTGATTAATCTCAGCAGTGATATTCGCAGTGGTGAGTTTTCGAGTTTGCAGATGTCGATGTTAGTTGATTTTGCTGAGCAGCGCAGTCATATCGGGGTACATAATAGCAACAAGGCTCTACTGCCGCTAATCAATGCCGTGCTGGCTAACATAGATGCGACTCGACAACAGCAGATCCATGAAAAGTGGGTGTCACAGACGATAGAATTTGGTCGTGAAGAGTATGAAAGAAACTTAAAGCTAGGTATTTTAGTCTTTGTTATATTGAGTGTCGTCATAGTGGCTGCTTTACTGGCAAATCGGCGTTTACGCAAAGAGATTGCTAGGCGTATTGAGGCTGAGAATAAAATGGCACATTTTGCTAAGCACGATAGTCTGACACAGTTACCTAATCGTAGCTTGCTTGAAGACAGGCTCGAACAGGCAATTTTGCTCCATAGCCGTGGTACCGCCCAGTTTGCAGTGATCTTCATCGATTTAGACGGATTTAAGCAAATTAATGATAGATTTGGCCACCATGCCGGTGATGAGTATTTACTGCATGTTAGCAAGGTTTTAACTATGGGTATTCGCCGCTCTGATACGGTTGGACGCTTGGGCGGTGATGAGTTTGTGATTATTTTAAATGATATTCATGATATAAAATCAGTGTGTGACGTGGCAGAAAACTTATTAAATAGTTTATCTGAGCCCTTTGTCATAAGTGAACAAACCTTATCTGTATCGGCCAGCATAGGTATCGCTGTCTATCCAAATGATGGAGATAGTATCGATACACTATTGAAAACCGCAGACACACGTATGTATCATGCTAAAAATGCGGGCGGCAGGGCATATAGAAGTAGCTAGTTTTGCTAAGATAAGCAGAACCAATTAATTTTTAACCTAAATTGATTGATAGTTAGCCGACCGAGCGAGAAGTTATTTGGAAAACGGCAATAGTTCTCTATAATGCCGCTTTGTCTTATTTTGAACCAGATCCTCAAGCATCGCTTTGCGGAATAAAGGAAAGAGTTAAATGCGCAGTCATTATTGTGGAGACGTCAATAAGTCTCACGTTGGTCAAGAAGTGACCCTAGTGGGTTGGGTTAATCGCAGCCGAGATTTAGGCGGCGTTGTTTTTCTCGATCTTCGTGATAGAGAAGGTATTGTTCAAGTTGTTTATGATCCAGACCTTCCAGAAGTTTTTGATGTTGCAAGCACGCTACGCAGCGAATTTTGTGTTCAGATTAAAGGCCTTGTAAGAGCGAGACCCGACAACCAAGTGAACGCAGATATGCGTACTGGTGAGGTTGAGATTTTAGGTTTAGCGCTAACGATTTTAAATAGCTCTGCGCCACTACCAATCAACATGGACAAAAACCAGCACAATACTGAAGAGCAACGTCTTAAGTATCGCTATTTAGATTTGCGTCGCCCTGAAATGGCTGAGCGCATTATCTTCCGTTCTAAGGTGACCAGTGCGGTAAGACGTTTCCTAGACGGTAACGGTTTCTTAGATATCGAAACACCTATCTTAACCAAAGCAACTCCAGAAGGTGCGCGTGACTACTTAGTCCCAAGTCGTACTTATAAAGGTCAGTTCTTTGCTTTACCACAGTCACCACAGCTATTTAAGCAGCTGTTGATGATGTCAGGTTTCGATCGCTACTATCAAATCGTTAAGTGTTTCCGTGATGAAGATTTACGTGCTGACCGTCAGCCAGAATTCACTCAAATCGATATCGAAACGTCTTTCATGACTTCAGATCAAGTTATGGCGAAGACGGAAGAGATGGTACGTGGCTTGTTCCTTGAGCTATTAAACGTTGATTTAGGTGAGTTCCCTAAAATGACGTTCGAAGAAGCGATGCGTCGTTTCGGTTCAGATAAGCCAGATTTACGTAACCCGCTTGAATTGATTGATGTTGCTGATATCGTTAAAGACGTTGAGTTTGCCGTCTTTAATGGCCCAGCAAACGATCCTGAAGGTCGTGTTGCAGTATTAAGCATTCCTGGCGGCGCTAAGCTGTCACGTAAACAGTTAGATGAATACGCTAAGTATGTCACTATCTATGGCGCGAAAGGTCTAGCTTGGATGAAGGTTAATGACCTTGATAAGGGCATGGAAGGCATTCAGTCTCCAGTACTTAAGTTCCTAAGTGAAGATGTGGTTACCGCGCTACTTGAACGCACTGGCGCGCAAACGGGCGATCTAATCCTATTTGGTGCAGATAAAGCCAATATCGTTGCTGAAGCTATGGGCGCACTACGTCTAAAAGCGGGCGAAGATTTTGACTTGCTACAAGGCGACTGGAAACCACTTTGGGTTGTCGACTTCCCAATGTTTGAACGCACATCTGATGGTGGACTGCATGCAATGCATCACCCATTCACAGCGCCAAGCAACATGACGCCAGAAGAGCTAGAAGCGAATCCAATCGGTGCTATCTCTGATGCTTACGACATGGTGTTAAATGGTTGTGAGTTAGGTGGGGGTTCGGTTCGTATTCATGACAGCAAGATGCAGTCTGCAGTATTTAGAATTCTAGGTATTAATGATGAAGAAGCGAGTGAGAAGTTCGGCTTCTTGTTAGAAGCTTTACGTTATGGCACACCACCGCATGCTGGCTTGGCTTTTGGCCTTGACCGTATCATCATGTTGATGACAGGTACTAGCTCAATTCGCGATGTAATGGCGTTCCCTAAAACGACAACTGCAGCTTGTCCGTTAACGAATGCTCCAGGTTTTGCAAACCCTGTACAACTGGCAGAGCT
This sequence comes from Shewanella sp. 125m-7, assembly GCF_052977045.1. Lineage (NCBI taxonomy): Bacteria > Pseudomonadati > Pseudomonadota > Gammaproteobacteria > Alteromonadales > Shewanellaceae > Shewanella > Shewanella sp. 125m-7. Next base: position 17,091 of record NZ_JBRILQ010000024.1, on the reverse strand, counting down.
TGGAATCGGCGTTGTAGAAGCAGAAGCTAAAGAGTCTGAAACAAAAGACGCGGAATAATAAAGCGTAATTAAGAGCCGAGTTAAGACTCGGCTTTTTTTTGATCAAATATACCCAAGTGATTTTTATCAAAGCAGCTTATATAAAAGACTTTTTTATCAAAGCAACTCACGATCAAAGTCACTTGGTTATTGAGCAAACAGGCAGTGGTTAACGAGTTAAGCAGGTCGTTTATAAGAATGTATTGAGGAGATAGGCATGGCAGGACATAGTAAATGGGACAATATTAAGCACCGTAAAGCGGCTCAAGATGCAAAGCGAGGCAAACTATTCACTAAGTTTATTCGCGAGCTCACCGTAGCGGCTCGAGAAGGTGGTTCAGACCCTGATTCAAATCCACGTTTACGTGCTGCTATCGATAAATCTCTTTCTAACAATATGACGCGTGATACCGTTGAACGCGCCATTAAGCGCGGCGCTGGTGAGCTCGATGGACAGGTGCTGGAAACTATTATCTATGAAGGTTATGGCCCCGGCGGCACCGCTGTACTAGTAGAAACCATGACTGACAATAAGAATCGCACCGTATCTGGCGTTCGAAATGCGTTTAGTAAGTCTGGTGGAAACTTAGGCACCGATGGCTCGGTAGCGTACCTTTTTGATAAAAAAGGTATTATCTCCTACGAAGGTGTCGATGAAGATACCGTGATGGATGCCGCACTAGAAGCTGGCGCTGAAGATGTAGTGACTCATGAAGATGGTTCAATTGATGTGCTAACGTCGCCAGAAGATTTTGGCCGCGTAAAAGATGCCCTCGATAGCGCTGGGCTTGAGTCTATTAATGCCGAGGTCACTATGGTGCCTTCGACGAAAGCAGATTTAGATGCCAATACGGCACCTAAGTTTTTACGTCTTATTGATAATTTAGAAGATCATGATGACGTACAAGAGGTCTACCATAATGCAGATATTTCTGAACAAGTGATGGAAGGTCTGGAATAGAGCTTATATGGCAATAATTTTGGGAGTTGATCCAGGTTCTCGGATCACAGGTTACGGCGTAATTAACTGCGTTGGTCGCCAACAGGTTTATGTTGGAAGTGGTTGTATTCGAACAAGTTCTGATGAACTTCCTATTCGATTAAAAGAAATTTTTGATGGATTGTCCGAGATTATTAGGCAATACCAACCCGATGAGTTTGCTATTGAACGCGTGTTTATGGCAAAAAATGCGGATTCGGCGTTAAAACTAGGACAAGCGCGTGGAGCGGCAATCGTTGCAGCAACCGCGGCCAATTTACCCGTTGCAGAATATAGCGCGACACAAATAAAAAGTGCGGTAGTCGGTACCGGCCGTGCGCAAAAATCACAAGTGCAACACATGATCCAGCAATTACTGAAACTGCCCAGTGCGCCGCAAGCAGATGCGGCAGATGCGCTAGGTGTGGCTGTGTGTCATTATCATACTAGCCAAAGTTTGGCCGCCCTTAGCGGCAGAGCCAGCGTAAGAACATATGGACGATATAAATGATAGGTCGTATACGCGGATTATTAATTGAGAAACAAGCACCAGAGGTGCTGGTTGATGTCTCTGGAGTAGGGTATGAGATCCAAATGCCGCTCACCAGTTTTTTTGAGCTACCTGAACTGGGTCAAGAAGCGGTTATTTATACTCACTTTATTGTAAGAGAAGATGCGCAGTTACTCTATGGTTTTGTATCTAAACAAGAAAGAAGTCTATTTAGATTATTGATTAAGGCAAACGGTGTCGGCCCTAAATTAGCATTAACGATTTTATCGGGTATGACCGCGGGTGAGTTTGTCGCCTGTGTTGAACGTGACGATATAGCCACACTGGTAAAATTGCCGGGTGTGGGTAAGAAAACGGCAGAGCGCTTATTAGTTGAAATGCGCGATAAATTAAAGAGCTTGATGGAAGCTTCTGTAGGCTCAGAGCGTGAGTTTATGTTGCAATCGAATTACAAGGCGCCAGTAGTGGTCAATACAGCAGAAGAGGATGCTATCGCAGCATTACTGTCTTTGGGTTATAAACCTGCACAGGCGAGTAAAGCGGTGTCATCGGTTTATACCGATGGCATGAGTTCAGAGACGCTGATTAAATCTGCATTGAAATCGATGCTTTAAGGAATATAGATGATTGAAGCTGACCGACTCATACAACCCAATATAATAGAGCGCGATGAAATTGAAGCCGTTGATCGCGCCATGCGCCCGAAGATGCTCGATGAGTATACTGGCCAAGATGATACCCGCGCGCAGCTAAAGATCTTTATTCAAGCGGCACAAAATCGCGGTGAAGCATTAGATCATATGCTGATTTATGGCCCTCCAGGCCTAGGTAAAACCACATTGGCGATGATTGTTGCTAATGAAATGGGGGTTAATATTAAATCTACCTCAGGCCCTGTACTTGAAAAGGCGGGTGATTTAGCGGCGCTGTTAACCAACCTTGAACCTAATGATGTGCTGTTTATTGATGAAATTCATCGTTTAAGCCCTGTGGTTGAGGAGATCCTCTATCCGGCAATGGAAGATTATCAGCTGGACATCATGATTGGTGAAGGGCCAGCGGCGCGTTCAATAAAACTCGATTTGCCACCGTTTACCTTAGTTGGTGCGACAACACGAGCAGGCGCGTTAACCTCGCCGTTAAGAGCTCGTTTTGGTATTCCGTTAAGACTTGAGTTTTATAACGTTAAAGACTTATCCAGTATTGTATCGCGTTCAGCCAAGGTGATGGGGCTTGAGATCGATGATGATGGTGCGATTGAAATTGCAAAGCGCTCGCGTGGCACGCCGCGTATCGCCAACCGTCTACTTAGACGCGTACGAGATTTTGCTGAGGTTAAACACAGCGGCGCAGTGACAAAAGCAATCGCAGACGAGGCACTCGATATGCTCGATGTTGATGCCGAAGGCTTTGATTACATGGATAGAAAGTTATTGCTGGCGATTATCGATAAGTTTATGGGCGGTCCCGTTGGCCTTGATAACTTAGCCGCTGCTATTGGTGAAGAGCGCGAAACGATTGAAGATGTGCTTGAGCCATTTTTGATCCAGCAAGGCTTTATACAAAGAACGCCAAGAGGGCGCATTGCGACCCCAAGAGCTTATAATCACTTTAATATGATTAAGCCTGAAGCCTAAGCATTAGTCATCAGCATTAATCATCAGTAATTAGTAATTGGTTTTAATCATTAGGAACCGTGAGGCGATGGCAGGCACGGTTCCTGTTTAATTAATAGAGGCAGTTAGACAAAGTTAGTTACAGTCTCCGTGCCTATACTGCTCTGTGTTCTTAATGAATATCTATAGTGTTTATTCAAAATCTAATTTCAACTCCAACTCCACCTCCAACTCCACCTCCAACTCGAATTTCAACTCCAATTTCAACTCCAGCTCCAACTCCAACTCCAACTCCAATTTCAATTTCAAGTCTAATTTTGCGCGCATCCTCGGGATTTACTCTTTGTTTTTTAAATCGCTAACCCGTAGCTGAATGGTTTGTTGAAGCCTATCTAACGATATACAGAGGGGGCAATTGGCTTTGTACATCAGCCGTACATAGTGGGTCACTTAGGCACTTCACTTCTACGGTGCGCAGACTTAAAAGGGAATAACCCTTTCCTCAACGAGTCAGTTTTAATTGAAGCTTTTGAGACTTGGAACTGCTATTAAGTACGATTGATACAAGCACACCGACTTCTTTTTAAAGTGAGCGGAGCCATATCTTGAAGACATTGCCTATAGGATATATTCAGTTCGAATGGGTGCCCCCTAGATGTAACATTTCGTCACATTTCCAAATTCTGCTCTACTCCGTTGCTGAACCTAAGCTGATCACTACCCTAGAACGTTAATAAAAAACTTGAGCAACTTCTAAAAAATCGCACTAAATCGCTTGTTCTTACTAAACTAACCCGCCCAAAAGTGTGATACGCGTCACATTTATGCCTTTTGGGCTGGTTAATAAAAAGTTGCACTCATTTTGGATTATTAACCTGTTTAATTGTGTGTTTATGGTTAATTAAACTGGCATGTGATGTTGTGCACATTGGTGTAGGGATGTGTAAATCACAAGTGTAACTTTTGGGTTTAATTTTATTAACACAATATCGTCAATGGTTAATAAATTGCTCGATTGACGGCATAAACGTGAAAATGCAGTATCGATACCAACGTCAGAAATAACAAATGACGTATATAAAAATAATTAGGTTAGGGAGTACTACAAATGAACAGACCATCTAAATTGGCCTCTGCGATAAAGTTTGGCTTAATCGCTTCGGTTTCTACCACTGCATTTACCGTATCAAATACAGCCTTTGCTGAAGAAACTGGTGCCGATGTAGAACGCATTGCAGTAACCGGCTCCCGTATTCAACGTCAAGACATGGAAACAGCATCGCCAGTGACCGTGATTAATGCTGCTGAAATTCGTGCTGAAGGATTTACATCAGTTGATGAACTGCTACAGGCACAAACATCTATGGGTGGTAAAGCTGTTGGTTCTAGTACAAACAATGGAGCAGACGGTGTTGCACAGGTTGATCTACGTGGTATGGGCTCGCAACGTACATTAGTTTTGCTTAACGGTCGCCGTATGGTGAACTCTGGTTCGGGTGCCGATAGTGCTGTTGACCTTAATGCTATCCCAGTCGCAATGATTGCCCGCGTTGAAATTTTAAAAGATGGTGCATCTGCAGTGTATGGCTCTGATGCTATCGCTGGTGTGGTTAACATCATTACTAAGAAAGATTTTGAAGGTTTTCAAGTTGATGTCACTGGTGGCATGACCGATAAGAGTGATGGCGAGAACGGTGAGATCAGCGCACTTTACGGTTTTAATACCGATACGGGTAACTATACGTTTGGTGCCGCATACTCAGAGCGTCGTGGCGTTGTTCAATCAGATCGTGATTGGACAGATCCTGGTAATAGCTCGTTTACACCACAAGGCGGTATCGTAGGTAATAAACTGGATGAAAACGGTAATCCTGTTCTTGATGAAGACGGTAATATCAAACAAGAAGTTAAAAATTATAATGGCAGTGAATGGGTTGCTCAACCTGAAGGTTATGATTTCACCCAAGATAGCTTCTACCAAACACCAAATAAACGTTACAGCTTATTCGCTAACATGACCCAAGAGTTAGGCGATGACATCGTAATGACTGGTGATATTCTATACACCAAGCGTAAGTCAAACCAACAGTTAGCTCCGCAACCAGCCAATTTACAGCTAGATGTCTGTGAGCCAGGCCAAGACGAAGTTACCTGTGTTGAAATTACATCTGCAATGGCAGCTGGTGGAATTGTTGCTGATGAAAATGGTGAGATTAACTACAGAAAACGTATGAATGATGTAGGCCCTCGTGTCTATACTCAAGATACAGATACATGGCGTGTTTCAGCTGGCCTTGAAGGTTCGTTAGACATCAATACTGGCATGAACTGGGATGCATCGTATACCTACGGTAACAACAAGGCTAAGACAGCAGTTGAAAACTCAATCAACGGTAAATTGATGACGCAGTCAATTTATGAAAATCAAGATGTTTGGTTCAGCGGCCAACCTATTACTGACCAAGATGTTCTTGATGGAGTAAGTTACACGGAAGAAGCTGATGGTGGTAACGAGCAACACGTTTTCTCTGCAGGTCTTAATGGCGAGCTATTTGACCTAGATGCAGGTGCAGTAGCATTCGCAATCGGTGCCGAATACCGTTATGAAAGTGGTTACTATACTCCTGATCAAATTGTACAAGATGGCGATAGTACATCAGCTCAACAAGATCCAACAGATGGTAGCTACAACGTTATCTCTGTATTCCAAGAAGTGAGCGTACCCTTTACTGATAAGCTAACTGGTGAGTTCGCACTACGCTTTGATGATTACTCAACATTTGGTAACGCATCTACTTGGAAGATCGGTCTTACTTATGAAGCAACTGATGACTTAATGCTTCGTACTGTAGCAGCAACAGGTTTCCGTGCACCAAGCGTGAGTGAGCTATATGGTGGTAACTCAGGTTCATTCGATTACCTAAAAGATCCATGGGGTAAAGAACAAGATCCACAGATCCTTGTTAATTATACCTCAGATGAAGATCTACAGCCTGAAGAGTCAGAATCATACACGGCAGGTTTAGTTTACTCACCAAGCTATGTTGAAGGATTGTCGTTAACTCTTGATTACTGGCGCTTTAAAGTGAAGAACGCAATTACCCGCCTTGATACGCAAGCAGGCCTGAATTCATGCCACGCTTATCAAACACAGGGTATTGGTGATGATAGTGCATGTATTGCATTCCAAATCGGTGAGAATGGAAATTTAGATGATTTGAGCAACTCACTGACTAACGTTGGTTTCCAAGATACTAGTGGTCTTGACTTTAACCTAGCGTATAACTTCGAAGCGTTAAATCTTGATTGGGTTATCAGTAACGATACCACTTACCTGCTTAATTTTGAGCAAGATGGTATTGATTATACTGGAACCATCGATGGTAACTTTGGTGCTTACGCAAAAGTACGTAACAACTTCACCATCAAAGCAAGTCAAGATGACTGGAGCGTAATGTACTTCAACCGTTATATCGGTGAAATGGAAGACCATTATACATCTGGCGGTGTAGCTAAAGTTGATGATGTTAGTTCAGTTCTTTACCACAACCTATCAGCATCATACTTCATCAACGATGCTTGGATGCTAACGGCAGGCGTTAAGAACTTTACTGATGAAGAGCCATCAAAAGTCTCTAACGGCAGTGACGGCGGTACAGTACCTGAAGTATACGACGTTATCGGTCGTACATTCTTTGCTGGTGTAACCATGAACTTCTAAATAGCACTCGCTATTTGATCTAAAAAAAGCGCCGAAAGGCGCTTTTTTATTGTCAAAAATACCGCTTAACCTAAACCTTTCTGCGCTGAACTCATCTGAATAAATTCAATTTTATAACCATCAGGATCTTCTACAAACGCAATTTCAGTACTGCCGCCAGCAACAGGGCCTGCAGGCCTAATGACTTTTCCGCCAGCAGCGCGAATCGCTTCACAGCGAGCATAGATATCCTCTTCACCAATGGCAATATGGCCAAATGCATTACCATGATCGTAAGTTTCAGTGCCCCAGTTATAAGTTAACTCTATAACCGCGCTACCTGTAGACTCGTCGTCATAGCCAACAAAAGCCAAGGTGTACTTATATTCGCTGTTTTCGCTTTGTCTGAGTAATTTCATGCCTAAAATGTTGGTGTAAAACTCAATACTGCGCTCAAGGTTGCCTACGCGAAGCATGGTGTGTAGTAGTTGTGCCATTTTATATCCTAGGGTTAAGTTTTTTATGTGCCCAGTATATCGGTTAATATTAAGAATTAAGAAGGTGATTAAACACTTTTTGTAAAATTGCGCTAGATCAATTTCTTTAGTCAGTATCTAGATCACAAAAGCGCGAAAATAGCCTGAGAATATCGCACTTTTCTTATACTATTAACCGAATCAATTAAGGAGATTTTGATGCAAACCGAACTAAAAATGTCGCTTGCTCTAAGCGCGATTATTGCTGTGACTTTATCTATTTTCTTTATCAGCATGTTCTAAACACATGTATATCAAAAAGCCGCTAATAGCGGCTTTTTATTTGCTTATAACTCATGATTTTTTTAAGCGTTTTACTCTTCTGGGTAAACCTTATCTTTAAACTCACATAAGTCTTCTATTATACAGCTGCCACAGCGTGGTTTACGCGCGATACAAGTATAACGACCATGTAAGATAAGCCAGTGATGTACATCGACTTTGAACTCGGCTGGAACCACTTTCAAGAGTTTATTTTCAACTTCAACCACGTTCTTACCCATAGCAAACTTAGTGCGATTAGAAACCCTATCAATATGGGTGTCTACAGCGATTGTAGGCCAACCAAAGGCAGTATTAAGTACCACATTAGCGGTTTTACGACCGACTCCCGGCAGGGCTTCTAACGCTTCTCTGTCTTCAGGCACTTCACCGTTATACTTCTCGACCAAGATCTCGCAGGCTTTAACCACATTGATGGCTTTGTTGTTATATAAGCCAATGGTTTTTATATATTGCTTAAGCCCGTCAACTCCAAGTGCTGCAATCGCTTGAGCGGTATTAGCAACCGGAAATAGCTTGTCGGTTGCCTTATTAACGCTAACGTCGGTTGCTTGAGCAGATAACGTCACCGCAACTAACAGCTCAAATGGGCTAGAGAACTTAAGCTCAGTTTCTGGGTGAGGGTTATTTGCCCTCAGCCTTTCTAAGATCAAGCGACGTTTTTCTGCGTTCATTTATACTTTTCCGTATTATTTTTATTATTAGCTGTGCTCGTTACGGCAGGTTAGTTGACCTTAGTAATGCGTGCTCGCGTTGGCGCTTCAAGTTCGGTTTTTGGCTGTTTTGCAGCGATATATTGGTCGATAACATTTTTAAGTGCAATCAGCAAACCCATACCAATAAACGCACCGGGTGGCAGCATAGCCAATAAAAAGCTGGTATCAACCTGCCAGATTTGAATCGTTAGCGATTTTGCCCATTCACCTAACAACTGATCGGCACCATAAAATAGCGTGCCTTGGCCTAAGATCTCACGGCTTGCGCCTAAAATACAAAGAACCAGTGTAAAACCTAAGCCCATCATTAATCCATCAAAGGCAGACTTAGCAACATTATTACGTGAAGCATAAGCCTCGGCACGGCCAATAATGACGCAGTTGGTGACGATAAGGGGTAAGAAGATCCCTAATGATAAATAAAGTCCGTATGCATAAGCATTAATGAGTAATTGCACAGTGGTAACTAAGGCGGCAATAATCATCACAAAAACAGGAATACGGATCTCTTTAGGCACAAAGTCACGTACCAGTGAGACGAGAATGTTAGAGCCGATAAGGACTAACATCGTCGCTAAACCTAAACCTAGCGCATTGGTTAATGTTGCTGTAACGGCAAGCAAGGGACAAAGCCCAAGCAGTTGCACTAGTCCTGGGTTGTTTTTCCACAACCCTTGTTTGGCTAGCTCTTTATAATCACTCATTTCCAACCTCACAATTTGCAGGCGCTGATAACAGCTGTGCTTTATGGGCATTAAAATACTGCAGCGCTTTCCTTACTGCCTTTACATAGGCGCGAGGTGTGATTGTTGCGCCGGTAAATTGATCGATATCACCACCATCTTTTTTGACATTCCAGCGCTTGTCTTTATCTGATAATAGCTGTAATCCATCAAACGACTTTACCCAATCAGATTTTCTAATCTCAATTTTGTCACCGAGTCCTGGTGTTTCTTGATGAGACAGGGTGCGTACTCCAAGAACTTCGCCAGTACTGCTTATGCCAATAATAATGCGAATATTACCGTTATAACCGTCGGGAGCGATGGCTTCAATCGCAATAGCGACACCTTTATCATTTTTAGTCGCGACATAGGCAGGCAGAGCATCGCTAGAGCCCAAAAATTCAGCTGATTCGATCAAAATGCAATGCGCGGTAAGCTCATTGTCATGCATCTCATCAGGAATAATCTGGTGCAGCACTCGTGCAAGTTCCATTTGTTCTTGCTGCTTAATTTTGTCATAGGTCAATTGGTTAACAATTGCCACGAGCCCTGTACATAGAAGTGCAAACAGGCCGAGGAGTAAACCATTTTTCAACATCGATTTTTTCAAAGTAAACTCTCTTTATACTCAGTTACCGGTACGGTGGCCATAAGCGCGAGGTTTGACATAGTAGTCAATAAAAGGCGCACAAAGGTTAGCGAGTAGTACGGCAAAAGCAAAAGCATCGGGGTAGCCGCCAAAGGTTCGAATAACATAAACAAGCACGCCAATTAGCGCACCGAAAATCAATCGACCACGAACACTTGTTGCTGCGGTTACAGGATCGGTGGCAATAAAAAATGCCGCAATCATGGTTGCGCCAGAAAATAGCTGCATCAAAGGATCGACATGGGTGTCAGGGCTTAACAGGTAGCCAAAACCACTGCAGACAAAGAGTGAGCCTAAAATAGCCACACTGATATGCCAACGGATCACCTTTAGCTTTAACATAATTAAGCCGCCAGTGAGATAAGCCATATTAACCCAAAACCAACCTACGCCAAAGCCATCAGCAAATACCGCTTTGCTTAAACTCTCAGACATGGTTAAGCCTAAAGATAAATCGGTTTTAACGGTATCGAGCGGCGTTGCCATTGCAAGACCATCAAAACCGAGTTTATAAAGATTTATCTGTTCTGCTGACATTGAACCGAAAATGGCCTGCAAGCTTAGCCCGATATCCATAGGATTTTGTGCAATTGCAGTTGGGATTGACCAACTTGTCATCTGTACAGGAAACGAGATAAGCAGCATGACGTAGGCGGCCATAGCTGGGTTGAAAATATTTTGCCCAAGACCACCATAGAGCTGCTTTACCAGCACTATCGCAAATAAAGTGCCAATAACGACTAACCACCAAGGTGCAATAGGCGGAATGGCTACACCAATTAATACCGCAGTTAAAACAGCACTGTTATCGCTGATGGTCGGCAGAATGGCTCTTTTGCGGAGAGCCAAAACAGCGGCTTCAGCAGCTAAGGCAACAACGATGGCTAATAGGACTTGGATTAACACGCCCCAACCGAAAAAATAGCACTGAGTTGCAATTCCAGGCAACGCACACAAAATGACTCGGCGCATGACGGTCTGGGTTTGAAGCTGTACCTTTAAATGAGGTGATGAGGCTAACTTAAACGCCATGGTTTATTCCTTTTCCTGCAATTGTGCTTGAGCTTTTTTGGCTTTTGCCTTAGCAATAGTTGCCGCAATACGCTCTTTTTTACGTTGCTCTACTGTCATCTCTTGTCGCTCGGCTTGCGCTGTAGCTGACTCAATCACTTCAACTGCATCAACATTGGGCTTATCGGCGGCGTCATTTTCAATACAGCTTGTAAGATCAGTCGCTGCATCAACGGCTGTCGCTTGAGAGTCGGCACCTGTTTGAACGGCTTTTTTTGCTTTAGCACGCGCTATTGCAGCGGCTATTTTTGCCTTTTTTTCATCAAGTGGGGCTGCGTCATTTTCAATACTGCTGGTAAGAACAGTCGCTTGAGAGTCGGCACCTGTTTGAACGGCTTTTTTGGCTTTAGCACGCGCTATTGCTGCGGCTATTTTTGCCTTTTTGTCATCAAGTGGGGCTGCGTCATTTTCAATGCTGCTGGTAAGGTGAGTCGCTTGAGAGTCGGCACCTGTTTGAACGGCTTTTTTGGCTTTAGCACGTGCTATTGCTGCGGCTATTTTTGCCTTTTTGTCATCAAGTGGGGCTGCGTCACTTTCAATACTGCTGCTAAGGTCCGTCGCTTGAGAGTCGGCACCTGTTTGAACGGTTTTTTTTGCTTTAGCACGCGCTATTGCGGCGGCTATTTTTGCCTTTTTGTCGTCAAGTGGGGCTGCGTCGCTTTCAATGCTGCTAAGGAGAGTCGCTTGAGAGTCGGCACCTGTTTGAACGGCTTTTTTTGCTTTAGCACGCGCTATTGCAGCGGCTACTTTTGCCTTTTTGTCATCTATTGGCGCAGCGTCACTTTCAATGCTGCTGCTAAGGTGAGTCGCTTGAGAGTCGGCACCTGTTTGAACGGCTTTTTTTGCTTTAGCACGCGCTATTGCGGCGGCTATTTTTGCCTTTTTGTCATCTATTGGCGCAGCGTCATTTTCAATACTGCTGGCAAGAACAGTCGCTTGAGAGTCAGCACCTGTTTGAACGGCTTTTTTTGCTTTAGCACGCGCTATTGCAGCAGCAACTTGGGCTTTCTTGTCATCTATTGGCGCAGTACTTACCGGAGCGGCATCTACTTTATTGGCATCACCCTGTGGCTCAGCGCTTAAAGATAGCTCTGAGCTTTGTTTATCTTTTTTCGCTTTGGCACGGGCAATTGCTGCAGCCACCTGCGCTTTCTTATCGACTAAGGTCGTGACTTCGGCTAACTCTTTGCCCTCTACCGGTGCATCAGCTTGTGCCATTTCAGCAGCCTTTTTAGCTTTTATGCGCGCCATGGCTTCAGCTACAGCATTGTTGTCAGTATTTGACATCGTGCTCTTACGACGTTCTGCAGCTTCTTTAGCCTTGGCTTCACGCGCTCGCTTTTCTTCTTCTAAGCGTTGTAGTCTCGCTTCAAAGCGTTGCTTAGCAAAATCGGCTTGTTTCTTTTCTTCGGTTTGAGTGCGTATAGCCGATTTAGCGATACGGTAGTATTCGACCAGCGGAATATCGCTTGGGCATACGAAACTACAACAGCCGCATTCGATACAATCATGAAGATTGAAACTGGCAGCCTTATCGTATTCTTCTGCTTTCGCATGCCAGAATAGTTGCTGTGGCAATAATAGGGCAGGGCAGACAACGGCGCATTCTCCACAGCGAATACAGGGTTTTTCCTCTGTATCATCGGCTATCTCTTCACGACTAGGAAGGAGTACACAGTTGGTCCCCTTTAACACTGGCGCCTGCACATCAGGTAACGAGTGCCCCATCATTGGGCCACCAATAATCACTTCATCCTTGGCCAAGTCGCCACTAAAACCGAGCGAATCAAGAATGTGTGTTATCGGCGTACCTATTGGCAGCCAATAGTTACCGGGAGTTTGACTATTTAGCCCCGTTACTGTGACGACTCTTTGGGTTAGCGCGTTGCCATTAATCACGGCATCCTGAATGGCGTAAGCCGTGCCGACATTTTGCACTAGCATACCGAGTTGCGCAGGAATTGCGCCAGATGGCACTTCTTGACCCGTTAAAATTTGTATTAACTGTTTTTCGCCACCTGAAGGGTATTTGGTGGGAACGGCAGTGATCCGAGCGCTATTAGCGGCAATACCGCTGCGATTAAGCGCGTGTTGCATCGCATCTATAGCATCAGGCTTATTATCTTCGATAGCGATAATAATCCGTTTTGGATTGAGAAGTTTCTCGATAATCGCGATACCCGCTAGGATTTCATCGCTATGCTCGCGCATCAAGCGGTCATCAGACGTGATGTAAGGTTCACATTCAATACCGTTGATAATAACAAGCTCAATTTCACTGGCGGGGCTCAATTTTATGTGGGTCGGGAACGCGGCGCCGCCAAGGCCCGCAATACCAGCCTGTTGAATTTTGTGTAGGATCTCTTGATTCGTCAGCTTTAGCGGATCTGCCGGAGTTACTTGTAGCGCTTCTTCTAGCCCGTCAGGTTCGATGATACAGCTCAAAACAGCAATGCCTGATGCATGGTTACTTGGCATCGGCTTAATAACGGTGACGGTTCCAGAGGTGGGGGCATGCACTGGACTATATGAAAAACTTGTTCCAGTGGTGAGCGATTGGCCTTTAAGGACTCGTTCGCCTACTTTTACCGCTAAAAGGGCACTATCACCAACTTGGGTGAGTGGCAAAATGTATTGGTTAGCAAGTGGTAGCTTCCCAATACGAGTTTGGTTAGATAATGTTTTTAATTCAGAAGGATGAACGCCACCATGAGAGCGCCAAAGCGTTCCTTTATCAATTTGCTCTAATAAAGTTAACACGACTTATCCTCTTGCAACTGCTTAACAGGGATGGCATTAAGTTGCCAATTCCAAGTCTTGGTGGTTTGTTCTACAGGTAGCATATCAATACAATCAACAGGGCAGGGTGCAACGCACAAGTCACAACCTGTGCAATAGTCAGTAATGACCGTATGCATTAACTTGCCTGAACCTAAAATGGCGTCTACAGGACAGGCTTGAATACATTTGGTGCAACCAATGCATTCATCTTCCCGAATATAGGCAACTTTTTTGACCTGTACTGCTTCGGTGGCATTGAGCGGTTCTGGGTCAACGCCCATCAAATCGGCCAGCTTCTCCATGGTGGCGGACCCACCTGGCGGACACTTATTGATCTTGTCGCCATTAGCGATAGCTTCTGCATAAGGGCGACAACCCGGGTAACCACATTGACCACATTGTGTTTGAGGTAATAAAGCTTCTACTTGATCTGTGAGCGGATTACCTTCAACTTTAAATTTTTCGGCGGCAAATCCCAGTAAAACACCAAAGACAAGCGCGAGTATTGTAAGTACAACAATAGCGATGACAATACCTGACATGTTTATTTAACCAACCCTGTGAATCCCATAAATGCTAAAGACATAAGCCCAGCTGTGACCATAGCTATAGCGCCTCCCTTGAAGGGGGTAGGAACATCTGCTGCAGCTAAGCGCTCTCTCATGGCAGAGAAGAGTACCAATACCAATGAAAATCCAACTGCAGCACCAAATCCGAAAATAGCAGATTCAATAAAACCATGTTTTTCATTGATATTTAGCAAGGCAACACCTAAAACAGCACAGTTAGTTGTAATTAACGGTAGATAAATACCTAAGGCGCGGTGCAGTGATGCACTGGTTTTTTGCACTAACATTTCGGTGAACTGTACGACCACAGCAATCACCAAAATAAAGCTCATAGTGCGCAAATAACCAAGTTCAAACGGCAGTAAGAGGTACTGATTGACTAAGTAGCTCAGAATTGAGGCCAAGGTTAGTACAAAAGTCGTTGCCATTGACATACCAATAGCAGACTCAAGTTTACTAGACACCCCCATAAATGGGCATAGACCAAGAAATTTTACTAATACAAAATTATTGACCAGCACTGTGCCAATCAATAACAGGAGATATTCACTCATCTCGATTCAATTTTTTTAGACAGAATTAGCGCTATTATCGGCTTTTCCTACGTTATTAACAACACATAGAAAGCAGGGATAAAATATTACTTAATAAATCACTCGTATTAAGCTTGGTTTAGTGACTTTTCACCTTGCATAAACGGTGTAGGTTTAGCGATATAGTAGCCTTGTAGCCCATCTATGAGTAACTGCTCCATAATTAGCTTGTCTTCTTGCTTTTCGACTCCGGTCGCGATGACGCGAATACCCAGTTTTCGGGCGATATCGATAATCATTTTAACAAAGAACTTATTATGTGGGTCTTGGCTTATCCCTTGGGTATAACTATGATCTAATTTAATAAAATCAGGACGGACCTCTTTAAAAAACTTAAACGATGTAAAACCTAAGCCAAAGCGCTCAATCGAGATCCGAGAACCGACACTGTGTAGCTCATTTATAAAATGATAGGTCGCGCTAAGATTGCTTTGCATACCAGACTCATTGACTTCAAAGACTAAGCGTGCGGCGATTTGTCTCTGTCTGCTCAATATGTTTTTTAGCCAAAAGACGAAGCCTTTATTGGTGGCAGATGCTGCGCTTATGTTGATGCCAATCAGGCCGTTAAGTTTGGGATTAGCTAGCAGTATACGCAGAGTATTTAGTACGACGAGTTTATCAATCTCTTCGCTCATGCCGTGGCGTTCAGCCATCGCAATAACCGTAGTTGTGGGCAGTAGCTTACCTTGGCTGTTATAAAAACGAGACAGTAACTCACGGTATGATTCAACATCGTTTCGACATGGTCGTATCGCTTGCACATAAAACGTTATCGCTTTACGTCGTAATAGATCGTTTATTGCCACTTTCCAGCGACTCTCGCCAAAAAGTTCTCCTCCCGTTAATTTCTCTTGAATATGGAAACTGTTGGGGCCTAGGGTTTGTGCAATGCTAACTGCGGTGTCAACCAAGGTCATTAACGACACAGGATCACTATCTTCAAGATAAGGAACTAGGCCAATATGACCAATGGAAGGTGTGCCAAGTTGCTGTTGATACTCATTAAAAGCGGTTTTAAGTGTTTCCGCTATTATGGTGGCATGTTTAATACCAAGCTCGGAAATAACGATGGCAAAGTCCGCTGTAGAGATCCGATAACACTGAGCTTGGGGGTAATCTTTCTGTGCTCGTCTAATTTCGTCAGCAATACGCGTAAGGTAGTCATCTCCCGCTTCTCTGCCATGCATCTGATTAATCGTGGCTAATTCAGTCGCCCTAATAACCACTAAAATACCGCTTTCTTTACGCTCGGGTTTACCTATTTCGTCGAGCTTTTCAGTAAATCGAGCTCGCGTTCCAAAACCAGTAATAGGATCTTCAAAGGCTTTTTTACTCAGTTTTTCATGAGCGTCATGAAAACCATCTATTTTTGTCTTTAAGACTCGTTTGCCAGTCTCAAGCGCCAATCCAATGTTTTTATATTCAGTTTTTATTCGGGATTGCTCAATTGCACCGAAAGAAAGGTGAGCTAAGCTTTCAATAGACTGTGAAATATAGCGAATACTTTTTCTCTGCCTAATACCTAAAAGTAGGTGAACGACACTGATTAGCAAAAAGGTTGCCCAAATCACAATCAGATGAGTTTGAAATTGTGCAACTGCATTCTCAATCGTTATTTGGTTAGACAGTTTGACCTGTAACCTTCCGGCTGCAAGCGTTTGAGTATGAGGAGATTCAAGAGGGAATAATTGAGCTAAATCCGTTTTTTGTTTAACGATTAACTGGCCCTTGGTGAAATTATTACCGCTATCAGATTTGTCGATGTACTGGAAAAATTGAAAGCTAAATTTCTTTTTGAGGGTATTGTAAAGCTCTTCACCAGGTCCTTGCCATTGTTTTTCATGCTTAATCGCAACGACGTATTGCTCCAGCTGCAGCTCGGCTTGGGTCGTTAAACTGTTCTTTTCATGTTGGTAAGTTAAAAAGGTGAGACCTGAAAAAAGTAAAGCTAAAAACAACTGAAAAAGTTTAGAGGTTGCCATAAAGAGTCCGTTCAACGCGGTCAATAACTCGTCATTATTTGAGTTACACAGGTTTAATTGGGGCTATTATAAACAGGTTTATCGTTTTATTGCAGTTGATTTGTTTGGGAATTTATAACCGGAAGGATAAAGCAAGAAGTGAAAGGTTGGCTCCCCAGACTGGACTCGAACCAGTGACATACGGATTAACAGTCCGCCGTTCTACCAACTGAACTACAGGGGAATTGAGAAAACCTTTAAAACATAACAACTTAAATCAAAGTGGCTCCCCAGACTGGACTCGAACCAGTGACATACGGATTAACAGTCCGCCGTTCTACCAACTGAACTACAGGGGAA